>JAOAPJ010000294.1 GCA_025462805.1 Acidobacteriaceae bacterium | reverse complement strand
CGGCGATGTGGCGGAACAGCAGACGGACGTGACGCAGATAGAGCAGCGCTTCCCGCAAAGCCCGTGGCTGGCAGAGGCGCTCTACTCCTCGGGCAACATGTATCTGCTGCGCAAGGATCTGCCGTCGTCCGCGGCCTACTATGCCGACCTGGCGCAACGCTTCCCAGTGATCTGCAGGGATGCACATGGGCCGTGCTCGGACTATGCGCCGAGCGCGCACTGGCGGGCAGGTTGGCTGGCCTACCGGCTGGAGAAGTACTCCGACGCGGCGAAACTGTTCGATGAACAGATCGCGCACTACCCGGGCGGCAAGGAGATTCCCAGCGCGATTTACTGGCGCGGACGGATCTATCAGGACCAGGAGCGGCAGCCGGCGAAGGCGGCAGCCTACTACCAGGTGGTGCGGGATACGTTCCTCCACTACTACTACGCGCAGCAGGCAGCGCAACGGCTGAAGGAGCTGGGTGGCATTGCGCCCGTTCCGGTGCCGGAGCTCGACTCCATCCAGCCGCCGACGATTCCCGCGTTGACCGACGATGTGCCGGAGGATGATCCGCACGTTGTGCGCGCGAAGCTGCTGGCCAACGCCGGCTTGAACGAGTACATCACGCCGGAGATCCAGGCGGCAGAGGGAAGCGATGAGTGGGGTGCCTTCGCGGAGGCGGAGATCTACCACTCGTATGGCGAAGATGCGAAGGCGATGCGCGTGATGAAGCGCGCCCTGCCGTTCTATACGTCCGCACCGATCCAGGCGATTCCGCTGGCCTACTGGCGCATTCTGTTCCCCGAGCCGTACTGGGGGACGATCGAGAGTGAGGCGGCGCGCAACGGCCTCGATCCATTCATGGTGGCGGCGCTGATCCGGCAGGAGTCGGAGTTCAATCCGACGGTGGTATCGCATGCTAATGCCTGGGGCCTGATGCAACTGCTGCCGACGGTGGGTGCAGAGATGGCGCACAAGGATGGCATTCGGCACTTCGATCACAACGAGCTGCTGAATCCGGTGGTGAACATCCGGTTGGGCACCAGATATCTGAAGCAGACGCTGGACAAGTTTGGGGATCAGCCGGAGTACGCCTTCGCCGCCTATAACGCAGGTGACGACCGTGTGCAGGACTGGCGGTCTGGAGCGCCATTCCATGGCATCGATGAGTTTGTGGAATCGATCCCGTTCACAGAGACCCGCGACTATGTGCAGGGCATTGTGCGCAACGAGATGATCTACCGCGACCTGGCGGCGCATCCCACTTCGACCGCAGTCGGGTCGCCGGCACTGGAACGTGTCCAGGCGAAGGGCATGCAGTAGGGTGGACGGTGGCGGGGATTCGGTTGACGAGCCGTATCCCATCCTGTGCAGCGCTGAAAAAGATATAGAGCAAGTGGTTCGCGCGCTACTGCGAACCACTGACTCGTTATGTCTCCCTTTGGCGCCTCCGCTATTTCTTCTTGGCCGGATCCAGGATGTCCGCGAATTGCCGGAGGGTTCCCGCGAAGTCACCCATCACATTGGCAGGACCCAGAGGATAGAAGAAGCGGTGCGCATAGCGTTCGACCTCTTTGGAGTCCCAGGTCATCTGACCGGTCTTGGCGTCATGGAAGGCCGTGGGAAGGGGCAGGAAGGCTTTGTAATTGCCGAAGTGCTGCGCCGAGGTCATCGCCGCCGTAATGGCGGAGGGTCCCGGACTTAATTTCGGAATTGGACTCGGAGCGGTCACGCGGCAAAAGGAGGCACCGTTGGTGGCGATGTCGTCGGCTTTGCTGTAGGTGCGCTGAACGTCCCAGGTGTTGGCACCGACCGTGATCGAGTCAGCCTCGCCGTTACAGATATCTCCATTCTCGTCGCTGGACGGGCCGAACCAGCCACTCGGAAACGCAGGATCGGTAGCCATCTCAGCAAACTCGTGGCTCGCGACCTGTGTACGCCGCTGCTCCTGGGTTTGCGAAAGCGATAGGGAACAGCCTCCACCGCCGCAGCCCGTGTTTTTCAGGCAGGTATCGTCGAGCGAAGGGATCACGGAGTAGTAGCAGGAGTTTCCCTTGGTGGTGGTAAAGAAGTAGTGATAGCCGAAGGCATTGTCGCCCGACGGTTCGCACATCGAAATTCCCAGAGATGAATCTTTCACGGCGATGCTGGAGTCGAGATAGATGATGACGCAGTGGGTGGTATTTTTCGCTGGTGGCTCAGGGATCGCGCCTGAGTTGATGGCGCCCTGAATGATGTTATGGATGTCGCTATCGCTGATATTCGCGGCGACGTTGTTAATGAAAGAAGCCTGCATGAACAGGCCCGTGCCGGGTCCGTTGCCGACGCCATACTGGCTCAGCACATTCATGAACTGGCTATTGACGATGTCTTGCAGGAACTGACTGAGCCGCGCGGCTTCTGCGAGGCCGGAAGGGGTGGTGGTCCAGGATGACCCCCAGAACGTCGCGTACATCAAGGGGCAGCTAAGAACAGGACCGCCATTCCAGACGAAATCGCTGTGAGCGGGAGCGGCGGGCACGGCTCTGCCTGCGGCAGCTCCCTCGTGCGCCGGCTTGGGTGATACTCCGCCGATTCTCCGTCCAGATCGACTGCCATCTGGCCTGGTCGGTGCCGGCTGCTGAGCGGAAACGCCGCCAACCTTCGTTTCTACAGGGGTCTTGGTTTCTACTGGCATGGTGAATCTCCTTTCGTGGATGATTCAAGGGTTCAAGGAATGAGTGTGTTCTCTGCCGATGCACGCTCCGAGGTCAATCTCCTCCACGAATTCGCATCCTCCTTCTGTTTGCAGGTTGCTGCGCCCTGGAGGAGCGGCGGAGCGTGGCACTTACGTGTTTGGCGTGACGAGGAGCGTGTGTGCGGGCAGCCGCGAGAGAGTTGCGGCGTCAGCAGGCGACATGCAGGATCCCGAGAGCGAGCAGCGCCACACGCCTGATCGGACGCGGTGTTCCTGTTATTGAGTCAGCGGGATGAACCGCTTCTGGTTATCAACAACAGCCGAAGAGGGCAATGACGACTGATCCAGATCGACACGGCCGTGCGTGAATCCACGGACCTTCCTCCTATCGCGCGAAGAGGGTGATGGGTTGGTTCGAGTGTTCTGAATCTTCAGAATCCCGGGGCCGGTTCAGTCGGCCAGACGCGCTGGATTGGAAGGGTTACGGCTGAACGACGCAACTCTGCTCTTCCGCTGTTACGATGTCAAGTAATTTTCTATGGGTCGACATAGCATCTAACTGCCTTGTCGCAGATAGTGTGCTTTGTCACCAAGGAGCAGCAGAGAATCGAGTAACGGCTGGCGGTTACGTGCGATCCTCGGGTAAGCGGCGGAAGAGCCCGCCTGCCGCAACCTCACGAACGGCCATCGCGAGTTCCTTTGCTGCCAGGCTTTTGATGACATATCCCTGAGCACCGAGAGCGAATGCCTGGTCTATATAGGACCGGTCTCTTCTTTCGGTTACGAAAATGATCCGGATCCGGGGTAAGCGCTCATGTAGCAGCCGCATCATCTCGAGCCCACCCATGCCGGGCAGCGAGATATCGAGCACCATAATATCGGGACGCAGCCGTCTGGCGGCTTCAATCGCTTGCGCTCCATAGCGCGCTTCGCCTACCACCCGGCAGGCGGGAGCTAACAACTCGAGAAGGTGAGAGCGAATCCGCGGACCGTCATCGCAGACCACGACACGCGGTACTCCAATCGGACCGGGCGCCGCCAACGGCACCACCGCGGTCACAGTCGTTCCCCGGCCTGGCGCTGTTTGGAGGGTGAGCTCTCCGCCGAGGAGCCGAGCCCGCTCATGCATGCTGGCCAGCCCAATTGCATTATGGGTGCGCAGCGGTTGCAGATCGAACCCCGGGCCCGTATCCCTGACCGACAGTTGCGCGGTGCCTGCTTGTGTGAAGAGTTTCACAGATACCGCCACTCCGGGATGAGTATGCTTCACGATGTTGCGGAGAGCTTCCTGGGCGATGTGATAGAGCGCGGTGGAGATGGGCAGAGGCACATTCCCTGGAAGGTTCCGGATTTCCAGGTGCACACTCAGGGCGTGCGAATCCTCCATGCTATCGACGAGAGCTTTCAAAGCGGCTTCGAGACCCAAGTCCTCCAAGATACTTGGATGGAGACGATGTGAAAGGTCGCGAAGATCACGCGACAGGCCTTCGATCTGTTGAGACAGACGTCTTAGGATCGGAGTCTCGGCAGAGTCTTGTGAGTGCATCTCTACTTGCATTTGGAGTGCCGCCAGCCGCTGCGCGAAATCATCATGTAGCTCGCGCGCGATCCGCCGCCGTTCCCGTTCCTGTGCAACCAGCAGCCGTCTCATCCATTCATCACGATCACTCTCAATGCTGAGCCGTTCCGCTACCTGTTCCTGAAGTGCGGCGTTGGCACTCGACAAGGCGGCCGTGCGGTCCTGAACCCGTTGCTCCAGGTCTGCATATGCGTTTTCCAGACGCTCCTCGGCTTGTTTGCGCTCCTCGATGTCGACACTGAGAAAGATCAGGGATGCTGCGTTTCCATCCGCATCGCGGATGCACGAGACGCTGTTACTAACCCAGACGCAGGAACCATCCCTGCGGACATAGCGCTTCTCCACCTGGAAGGGCTCTCCGGTGGCGACTAACAGGTCTAATCGCTCTGAGATCTCAT
>JAOAPJ010000293.1 GCA_025462805.1 Acidobacteriaceae bacterium | reverse complement strand
AGGTTCACCAGGCCGCCCCACGCGGTGAGGTACTGCATCCAGATGGCAGCGCCCTCTGCCGGTGAGAGCTTCTCCGGGTAGGCCGCGATGACCGAGGCAGGCACGATCGCCTCCTCCCCGAGTACGCTGTAGCGGTTCATCGAGAAGCCCGGCACGGTGGAGACCCTGCGGCCGATCCAGGTGCTGTCCACATCCGGCCCAACCGCCTCGACAATGCCCGCCGCCTCATACCCCACGCCGGAGGGCAGCTCCGGCTTTTCGAAGTAGAAGCCCCGCATGTAAAGGGCCTCAGCACGGTTCAGCCCGACCGCCTGCACCCGCAGACGAACCTCTCCGGGACCCGGCTGCCGGCTAGGCTGCTCCTCAAAACGAAGAACTTCGGGGCCACCCAGCTGGTGGAAGCGAACGACCTTCGGCATGCGAGCCCCCTGCGAGCTTGGATGGGCATCCCACCAGCGAGGTGCAGGGAAGTACGTCTGTGATACCTGCCACGAGAGAGGGATCAGCAGGACCAACCATCCGGATACACTCGACTCGTGCTAAGCATGCTCGAGCCCGAGGAGGGCTCCACAACCGGGTGATGCACGTACGCCTTAGAAGAGTGGTATGGTCCGCATGCGCGGGGGCCCTGTTCGCGGTGGGCGGTTGCCGCAGACAGCAGGCGGGACCGCCACCCAAGCCGCTCTCGCCCGAGTCCGTGGCCTTGCATGCGATGGCACAACACGCCCGTGTGGATGCCATGCGTTGGCCCAACTTTGCCGACTTGAAAAAGCCGGTAGAACACTTCTATGCCGCGCACGAGTACGAGCCGGTATGGGTGAAGGGCACACACCCGACCGAGCAGGCACGGCAGATGATGGCAGCCTTTGCGAACTCCGGCGCAGACGCCCTGGATCCGGAAGACTACGACACTGATCGCTGGGCGGCACGCGCATCGGCCATCCACAATGCCCAGGATCGCGCTGTATTCGACATGGAGATGACTGTCTCCGCCATGCGCTACGTGAATGATGAGCACAACGGACGGGTCAACCCGAAGCGCTTCAACTTCGGCATCGACATCAACCAGAAACGCTATGACCTCGCGAAGTTCCTCACCCAGAAGATCGTCAGCTCGAGCAATGTCTGGGCGGTGCTGATCACGGTGCCGCCACAGAGTAACGAGTACAAGCGCACGCTCAACGCATATCGTCACTGGACCGTGCTCGCAACCCAGGATCCGGGCGGTGGATTGCCGCAGGTTCGCGGACAATTGAAGCCGGGGGACCCGTACACTGGCGCGGGACGGATGCGCGAGTTGCTGATGCTGGACGGCGATCTGCCTGCGGACGCACCGGAGACAGCGGCGGCCCGCTACGATGCTGCACTCGTCCGCGCCGTCAAACATTTCCAGTATCACCACGGCTTGCAGGCCGACGGAAAGATCGGACCCCCCACCAT
Source organism: Acidobacteriaceae bacterium (assembly GCA_025462805.1). Next base: position 2,472 of record JAOAPJ010000293.1, on the reverse strand, counting down.
CGCCGCGCTGAACGTGCCGACCGCCCAGCGGGCCCATCAGCTTGCGATTGCCGTGGAGCGCTGGCGCTGGATTCCCGATGCATATCAGGCCGCTCCGGTCTTTGTGAACCTGCCCGAGTTCAAGCTGCGGATCTACTCGGACGCGCCGCTCCCCGAGCCACCGAAGGAAGATGATGGCGGACCGCTCGAGCCGGTCGCGCACGCAGAGACCGTGCCGCTCGAGAATGACCACACCAACGTTGCGCTGGAGATGAACGTCGTCGTGGGCAAGGCGGGCATTAAGGCGGGTGAAAAGCCAAACGATCCACCCGAGATTCACCAGACGCCAATGCTGGTGAACCAGATGCGCTATCTCATCTTCCGGCCTTACTGGTCGGTGCCGGTTGACATCACGAAGCGCGAGGTGCTGCCAGGCATCGCGAAGGACGCGAGATACCTGGAGGCTCATGACTTCGAAGTGGTCGATCGCCACCAGAAGCCTCTGGACTACACCAGGTCGATGAACGATCGCCTGCTGCACGGCGAACTGTGGGTGCGTCAGGATGCTGGTCCGGAGAACTCGCTCGGACTCGTGAAGTTCATGTTCCCCAACCAGTACTCGATCTATCTGCATTCCACCCCGGCCGTGGGACTGTTCACGCGTACGCGGCGCGACTTCAGCCACGGCTGCGTGCGCGTAGAGAAGCCGGTCGAACTGGCCTCCTGGATCCTGCGCGACCGCACAGAGTGGCCGGCCGACAAGATCCAGGAGGCGATGGATACAGGAGATGACAACAAGACCGTCGCGCTCAAGAAGACCATCCCGGTGGCGATCTTCTATGCGACCGCCTACGTGGAGCCGGATGGGACGATCGACTTCACCCGTGACATCTACGAATACGACAAACTGCTGGACGAGACGCTAGCCGTGGGACGCCCGTATCCCACCAAGGCAATCACGCCCGTCGTGGATGTTCACGACGAGCGGTGATTTGCAGCGTCTGCTATTTACGCCGCCCGCAGAACAATCTTTCCGTTGACCTTGCCCGATTCAGCTTCGCTCTGTGCCTCGCCAGCCTGCTCCAGCGGCAGAATCTTCGCGACCGGTATTGAGAAGACGCCACGCGCAACCTCATCTGCCAGTTCATAAAGCCGGGAAGCGTCGGGAACGGAGCTGATCGCGGCGACGCGTACGTCGTACTTCTTCGCATCAGCGGGCGGCCCCAGCACCGTGCCGAAGACGCCGCCCGGCCGCAGCGTGCGCAGGGCACGCGCCGCCACCGCGCCGCCAACTGTATCCGCCACTGCGTCGAGATCGTGCAGCAGGTCCAGCGCCTTCGGATCATCGGTCGCCACAACACGCTCGGCGCCCAGTGACTTCGCGTCCTCCACTTGGGCACCGCGGACGCCGGCGATTACACGCGCACCGTGCGAGAGCGCCACATGCACCGCCGTGCGCCCCACGTTGCCGGCTGCGCCGAGCACCAGTACCGTCTGGCCCGGTCCGATCTTGATGCCGCGTTCTATCAATTGCGCGCCGGTCAGCAGTACCAACGGCAGAGCTGCAGCTTGTTCGTAGCTCAGCTTGTCTGGGATGGGTGCGAGCACGTCCGCCTTGACGGTGGTGAGTTCTGCGTAGGTGCCATTGGCCAGAGCCATCACACGCATTCCCGGCGGGAATCCGACCACACCATCACCCGCCCGTACCACCTCGCCTGCAAGATCCCGGCCCAGGATAGCGGGCAATTCGACATCGATATACCCTCTGGTCGCACCACTGCGAATCTTCCAGTCGATCGGGTTGACGCTGGTCGCGCGCACTCGCACCAGCACCTCACCTGCGCCCGGCTGTGGGTCGTCCACCTCTTCTACCTGCAACTGGTCCACACCGCCAAAACCTTCCAGCACGATGGCTTTCATGGGATCTCTCCTGAATGGAGAGATGTGCCGTGCTACGTGGCGTTTGCCTGAGCAGGGAAATGAGAGCCACGAGAGCCGAAGGCGCGATCCGGTTCCTTTGAAAACTCGTCAAGCGCCTGGTGGCTGGTCAATTGCGTCTATATAAACAAGATCTCGCAGCTGGGCAGTTGGCGAGAGGGAGACGCAATGCTGTGGCGAGGCTGTTTGGCGATCCTGGCATGCTTCGCGCTCTGGCTCGTCGGTTACGCCGTCCCTTCTCACCCACCGAAATCCACCGCCAACTCCGCCGCCAACTCCTTAGTCGCGCTGCCATCCGGAAGCACCCTGCCGGTGATCCTTCAGCACAAACTGAACGCAGGCCATGTGAAGGTAGGTGACAGAGTGGTGGCACGTCTGTCGCAGCGCGTGCCGCTGCCCAGCGGCGGCTATCTGTCACAGAAGGCAGAGCTGGTCGGACGCGTCTCTGCCTACGACGCTCGATCGCTCACCCTGCAGTTCACAGAGCTGAAGCTGGCCGATCAGACAGAACCGATCACTGTGCGATTGCTTGCGGCGGCACACTGGATAGACGTG
>JAOAPJ010000291.1 GCA_025462805.1 Acidobacteriaceae bacterium | reverse complement strand
TGTTTGGTTTGGTAATCACGGAGGCGGGATAGTAGAGGAACCAGGTCGAGGCCTTGCTTATCAATTGGTTTGGTTCTGGCGTCTCGTAGTGGTTACGCCACTGCACCCCTTGTCCAGATATCAGGTCCGCTTCCTGCTCGGACTGATAGAGCATCGAATTCTGTTCCAGAAACTGGATGTACTGGGGGCTGTCTTGTGCAAAGGTGGTCTGACGGCCGGCAATGACCGCGCAGATGAGGGCGATCAGAGCTAGCGAGGGGCAGCGATGATGCGGCTTGATGTGTTGCATGGCAGATCCTCTGTGCGGTTGTGTTGATGGCCTTGGCGCAGGATCCCGTCGATGTGCTCGCGCGACGATGTATGCCATGCGCAGCTCGGGACCGAAGGTTGATTGTGATGAAGCCGACCATCAGCGGGCGTTGCGCGCCGTTTGTGCGCTTGGGCAGTCGCCGTACTCCGGGTCGGCATCCTGGATGTCACTCGCAAGACGCGTCGGAATGACCCAGCAGCTTTTGGAAGGGACGCCGCTCGAAGTCTGCGGCAGGGGTAGTGTCCTGAATAGTTCATTGTCGTTCTTCTTAGAACGCCGTGCGAATCACGCCCATCGAACAGGTGCAGGATCACCATCTCGAAATTGGCAACGTTCTGCGATTGAGCATACTCGCCATATGAAAAAAAACAATTCGGCAGAAGTCGGAATTGAAAATCCGACGCCACGTGGTGGGCTGGAAAACTCGCAAGTAGAGAACGGCGCTAAGACCTAAGTTGTAGCGGATGATCCATGAATAAACCGGGTAAATTAGCCGGCACAACGAACAGAGTTGAGAGCGGCGTAGTTAGCGCCGTAGATAGCGCCAGCCGTGTTGCGAGCAGTCTCAGGGCGTTCGCGATGAGCACGGACCGTTAGAAGATCCGCCTCTGGTGTGACTTGTAAGTCGGACCTAGCCGTCTCCCTCTCGCGCGTGAGTACTGCATCCTTCAACCAGCGCTGTCGGCGTCCTCCTCGCAGGTTCAGACTGTGCCGCTTCCTGCGATGTATTTTGAAGTCGGGGTCGCCACGACTTGAAGCGCGCGTCCCAGAGGGGATCCTGTCGCTGGCCACACTGGCTGCACTTCCACCACTGGTTTAGCCGCGCCGAAGACAACCAAACAGCGCCAGCCTCGGCAAACGTGCGAAGCTGAAGTCGAGGAAGTATCTCGACCACAACATTCGAGCCAACAGTGATCGCGGTGATGACCTCAGTGTGGAACTCCAGGAGTTCTCGCGACTGGTTCGCTGAGAATCGGACCCATGGATTACGGCTGCGCGCTCTGTCCCGGCTTCACCAACCCGCAAGGACAGCAGATGTTCCAGATCGCGCAGTCGCTTCACCTTACATGATCAGCGATCCTTCAAGCGCGGCGAGCGGAACGGCGATTGGGTGCTGTTTTTCAGGGCTCCTCGCGTGGCTTACGTCCCGCAGAATGTCCACCGGATTGCTTCTTCGGGACGTGCCGGCATCGCATACCGCTCCAGTCCAGGCCGTTCTTCGTACGGGCGGGACAGAACGTTCAAGAATTCTTCGAATGGCCGGAAGTCCTGCCGTTCAACCGCGGCAGTGAGCACCGCGTCAACCAGATGGTTGCGCGGGATGAATGCAGGGTTCACCTTCCGCATCGCCGCCGCCCGCTCCTCAGCGGAGACGGCCTCTTCGTCCAGCCGCCGGCGCCATCCGGCAGCCCACGTATCATAGGCCGCGGGATCAGCGAAGAGCGCGCGTACTCCCTCATCGCCTTCTGCTCCGGAAGCGGCATCGCACAGCCGGCGGAAGCTCAGGGTAAAGTCGGCACGGTTGACGGACATGCGCTCCAAGAGGTCCCGTGCAGTTGCCAGGTCACCGTCGCGCTCGGTGAATAGGCCGAGCTTCCGCCGAAGGCCAGCAATGTACGCGGCCTCATATTTGGAAGCAAATGCGGTGAGTGCTTGTTCTGCCGAAGCCACCGCCGCCGCCTCGCTTCCTTCTTCCTGCTCAAAAAGTGGCAGCAATGACTCTGCCAGCCGGGTCAGATTCCAGAGAGTGATGCGCGGCTGGTTGCCATATGCGTACCGTTTCAGGTGGTCAATCGAGCTGAAGACAGTGTTCGGATGATAGGCCTCCATGAACGCGCATGGGCCGTAGTCGATGGTCTCGCCCGAGACGGACGTGTTATCAGTGTTCATCACGCCGTGGATGAAGCCGAGGAGCATCCATTGCGCTACCAGGTGTGCCTGTTTATCGATGACGGCCTCCAGGAAAGCACGATATGGTTGCGCCGCCTGTGCGGCCTCGGGATAATGCCGGGTGATCGTGTAATCCGCAAGCGTGCGCGTTGCTTCCGTATCGCGCCGTGCGGCGAAATACTCGAACGTGCCCACGCGGATGTGGCTCGCTGCCACCCGGGTCAGCATCGCTCCCGGCAATACTGTTTCGCGAAACACTTGTTCACCCGTGGTCACCGCAGCCAGGGCTCGCGTGGTCGGAACGTTCAGGGCCGCCATGGCCTCACTCACGATGTACTCTCGCAACACCGGACCAAGGGCAGCCCTGCCATCACCTCCACGTGAGAACGGAGTGCGCCCGGAGCCCTTGAGCTGGATGTCGTAGCGCACACCATTCCGCCCGATCACTTCCCCTAGCAAGTTCGCTCGACCGTCCCCGAGCTGCGGCACAAACACACCAAACTGATGCCCGGCATAAGCAATCGCCAGCGGCTCGGAGCTGGCGGCGATGCGATTGCCGGCCAGGAGCTCGACACCCTCCGGGCTTGCCAGCGCGTCTGGATCGAGGCCCAGCTCCCGCGCCAGGTCCATGTTCAGTTTGACCAGGCGCGGCGC
>JAOAPJ010000281.1 GCA_025462805.1 Acidobacteriaceae bacterium | reverse complement strand
AGGTGAAGGACCCGTCCAGGCTTGCTTCCGCGATGCCGCCTACGTTCTGGGTGAGCAGTGCTCGCAGATGGGCCTCTGATCGGCGTAAAGGTTCGTCAGCGCCGGCATATGGCGGGACCGCGTCGTCCATTGCAGACCGCCTAGTCATCTCCATGAAGCGAAAAACAGCAATCCCTTCGCTTCATGCCAGGTGTCGTTATGCGCTATGTTCACCGGTTCTTGCCTTGGGAGTCGGATCAATGTGCAGCCGCAGGATACGATTTGCGATGTCTTCAGTGCTTGCCCTAGAACATTATGACGCGACCCGCTCCCAATCTACTCTCCATCCAACAACGCACTCTCGCGCCTTGTACCTGGGGCCTGGTCAAGAAAGGGCGGGCTTCCCGGGGAGGGTAGGCCCGCCTTGCTGAAGATGCCTGGTGTGGCTCAAGCTGCCTGCGGATGCAGTATGACCTTATGCCATCCGTCGTCTCGGCGGTCGAAGTGCTTGTAGGCGTTCGGAGCCTCCGAGAGCGGAAGCTCGTGGGAGATGATGGCCGAGGGCTTTGCCCTGTCGTGGTGAATGAGGGAGAGGAGTTTGCGGTTGTAGGCCTTGACGTTGCATTGTCCAGTACCCATTCTCTGGCCCTTGAACCAATACTTACCGAAGTCGAAGGCGATCTCGCCTTGCTTTGCGAGGTTGTCCTTCGCACCAGGATCTTTGGGGATGAAGACGCCGACCACGCCGATGGTCCCGGTGAACTTGACGGCGTCGACGAGCGAGTTCATCACCAGGTTTGGCACCTCCTGGCCAGAGGGGGTATGGCATTGATAGCCGATGCACTCACAGCCGCAGTCCGCCCCCTGGCCGTTGGTGGCTTCCAGAATCTGCGCGACCTCCCGGCCCTCGTTCTCGACGACAGCGATTGCTCCCAGACTGGTGGCAACCGCCAGGCGATCCGTGTTGTGATCGACAACAAAGACCTGGCTGGCTCCCTGGATGCGCGCGGAGTGAGCCGCCATGAGGCCAACCGGGCCTGCGCCGTAGATCACGACGGAATCCCCTGGTATGAGGTTGGCGAGGCGGGTGGCGTGCCAGCCGGTAGGGAATATGTCGGACAACAGGACATAGTCGCGTTCCTTCTCTTCCGCGTCCTCGGGCAGCACAAGGCAGTTATAGTCGCCGTACGGAACGCGCAGTAAGTCGGCCTGGCCGCCGCGATAAGGCCCCATGTCGGCAAATCCGTAGGCGGCGCCGGCCATGTTCGGCATCACCGACCGGTCCGCGGTGGTGAGGCAGAAGGCGGAGAGGCCGCGCTCGCAATTTTCGCAGAAGCCGCAACCAATGTTGAAGGGGAGCACGACACGATCGCCCACTTGAACCCGATCGACCGCCTTGCCCACTTCGATGACCTCGCCCATATTTTCATGGCCGAGAACGCTGTTCTTCGGCATGTCGGTGCGGCCTTCGTACATATGTAGGTCGGAGCCGCAGATATTCGTGGTGGTGATGCGCACCAGGACATCTGTAGGCTTTTCGATGGTCGCGTCGGGAACGCTATCAACAGAGACTTTCCGAGGACCGTGATATACGAGCGCTTTCATTGCTTGTTCCTCCATGACTCTTGGGCTGGTGCAGGGGAGAGCGGATTACTGGGGACGGTGCGGAAGGTGTGGGGGACTGAGGTGCGGATGATTGACAGCGATTCTCACAGGTCCAGACCGGCATCACGCCTTCGGCGGAGGGCGCCAGGGATTTGCACCCTCGATCTCGGGCATGCGCGACGACCGAGCGGGTAGAAGTTGGCGAACAGTTGCGATCAGTGTCCGGCAGCCGATCGGTTTGAGCAGGAGATGCCATCCGGCCCGCCGCAGAACTCCTGTTGGAAGATCGCTCAGTTCCTCTCCTGTGATGAGAAGGACTGGCAAGCCCGGCTGGCGCATGTTCAACCGCAGCGCGAGGTCGACGCCGTTCACGCCGGGCATATTGTAATCGGTGATCAATAAATCGAAGGGCGGCTCCACCGCAGCGCGGAGTTCTGCCTGCGGCCCGTCCGGGGCTGCAACGACGGTGTAGCCCTCCTGCGAAAGAATCTCGCTAAACAGCGGAAGGAGCGAAGCGTCGTCATCCACGAGCAGCACTCGAGGAGACATCGCTAGTTCAAAACACAACGTGTGCACGGGAGCTGTGATCATGTTGGGGGACCCTTTGCTTAACGATGCGGCTGGTCAGCCACTTAAAGGAACTGTATCCAACTGAATCTCGCCCAATACTAGGGAGAACCCCAAACGGAGGTACATCCCATCTCATGCTCTTCGCCGAAATAGTTGCCCTGTGGAATCATTTCATGTAACTACTCCGGCGACGCGCATCGTGACCACATGGACAGGTCAGGGCTTCACTGGCGGGGGACCGGTCTTCAGGAAAGCGCAGATGTGCGCGGAGAGGCTACTCGTGCAACTCGCAGACTCAATTTCCGGCTCTATCTGCGGGAGAGGCGTTTCCGCCGCGACGGCTCAGGTCACTCTACAGGACAGCTCTCTCTATTGCCGATGGGCGTCGTTCCGCTACTGAACGAGGCCCTGCTGGTAGGCGTAGACGGCAAGCTCCGCCGTCGTCCGTAATTCCAGCTTCTTCATAATTGCAGCCTTGTGATATTCCACCGTCTTAACCGATATATGCAGGACGCCTGACATCTCTTTGGCCGTCATCCCACCCGCAATCAGCTTCAACACTGCAGATTGACGCGGCGATAGACCCTGCCTTGCACTCCTCGCACTGCTTGCGGTGCGGGCGGGCGCCCGGGCGAGGGGGTATCTTCGCTGTTCCAACGATGGAGATATATAGGATCTGCCCTTAAGCACCTGTAGGACCGCGTCGCGCAGCTCGGATACCGATGCGGTCTTGACGACATATCCGGACGCGCCCGCGCCAAAGGCTGCATGCACGTAGGCCCACTCCGTATGGTGAGTCAGCATGACGATGCGAATGCCCTTCTCGCTCTCGTGGATCTTGCGAGCTGCGTCCAGTCCGCTTGCGCCGGGCATGGAGATATCCAGGATGACGATGTCCGGCCGGAGCAGGAGAGCCTTTTCGACGATCGCGCGACCGTCCAGCTCTCGCCCGATGACACGAAAATCTCGGCCCAGCAGTGCCGCTACACCCTCGGCGACGAGGCGATGGTCTTCTGCGAGTAAGATACTCGGTTTCACGATGGTGGCCGCCGTGCCCGCTGATGAACATATAGGGGGAGTTCACGCCTTACACGTGGGATGCCCTGAATGTTACCTGCGGATACGATCAAAAGTAGCACTGCCAGGATGCTTAAATTTTCACGCGCGCCCACTAACGCCGCATACCGCTAGCTGCCACGGATAGAGCGGTAGCCTGGTTGCCAATCAAACCGGCGTGGAAATCCCGACGTGGTCAGACTCCCTGCTGACTCCGCCGCTGCCGGTTTTTGATCGGGAGTTCGCTACAATCGGCGCGGGATGAGAATTACATCGAGTGAGAGTCTGGATTGTCGCAAAGGCCGTCCGACGTGGTTCAGCGGTGAGGTCTGGCTGGACGAGATTGTGACCGCTGGTGCGCCGGCTCTGTTGAAGGCGACCCGCGTGTCGTTTGCGCCCGGAGCGCGCACAGCATGGCATACGCACCCGCTGGGGCAGGCTCTGCATGTCATATCCGGCCTGGGCTGGGTGCAACTCAAGGGAGAGCGGGTTCAGCTTCTCCGGCCGGGCGATTCGGTTTGGATCGAACCCGGAGAGGTGCACTGGCATGGCGCAGCGGTGGACCGAACCATGGTCCATCTGGCGATGCAGAACGCGGACGAGTACGGCGTTGACGTGGTCTGGCTGGAGCACGTGAGCGAAGCAGAATACAGCGAAGCCCGCCTGCCGGACGGTCGGTGAATGAGGCCGGCAGGATCGGAGCTGCGGGGATCCCGGACGCCTTGGAGGCACCGCCGCCTCTAGAATCGCGTTCCATGGACAAGCTGGTGAGTGGATGAGCTGGAGGAAGAATTGGCTGGTAGGTCCCTGAATGCACCGGGAAGAGCACAGAACCGCCTGATCGAAGCGCTGCAGGGGAATTGGCAGGCCGAGATGTCAGGCTTCCACACCTATAGCACGCTGGCAGCGCGGGAGACGGATCCGCAACGCAGGAGCTCCTTGCGCGGACTGGCCCGCGCCGAGAAGCATCACGCCGACCTTTGGGCCAAGCGGCTGGAAGAGATTGGCGCTGCCGTGCCCCACTACAGCGGACCGGAGAGTGGGGAAGCAGACACGCTGACCGCTCGCATCGGCGGCGACGCGCTGGCGCTACGGCGTCTAGAGCTCGAGGAGAGCCGCGACATCGCCAAGTATGGGCGGCAGCTTCGTGAGCTGGGCGATCAACCGAGTCTTCGCATCCTGCACGAGGTAGTCGCGGATGAGCAGGACCACTACCGGGTGCTGGGCAGCCTGATCCGCGGCGTGCGTCCTATGCCGCAGCTGACCACCGAGGAGGCGCAGCGCGCGCTGGATGAACTGATCACCGCACGTGACGCAGGGCAGCCGCGGGCGGCGAGCTGGATCGGCGACGCCATCTACGGCGTGAACGACGGGTTGGGAGCGATCTTCGGCATCGTCTCGGGCGTCTCCGGCGCCACGCTGGGCAACAGCCACTTTGTGCTGATTGCAGGCCTCGCCGGGATGATTGCCAGCGCTCTCTCGATGGGTTCAGGCGCCTATCTTGCGGCGAAGAGTCAGCGGGAGATCTACGAAGCGGAGTACGCGCGCGAGGAGGAGGCGGTCTCGCTGAACGAAGCCGAGGCTCGGGAGCTGCTCGCGCTGACCTACCAGACGCGCGGCCTGAGTGCGGAAGACGCCGAGCGGTTCGTGGAGCACCTCGCCCGGGACAAGAAGCGGCTGGTGCAGGCGCTGGCACGGGAGCGTCTTGGCACGACGGAAGAGGGACTGAGCAAGCCATGGACCTCGGCTATCTCGGGCGCACTCTCGACGGCAGTGGGCGCCTTTGTGCCCATCGTGCCATTCTTCTTTACCTCCGGCCTCCCGGCGGTGGTGATCGCGGCCGTGGTGTCGCTGCTCGCTCACTTTGCTGTGGGGGCAGCCAAGTCACTCATCACGATCCGTTCCTGGTGGAGCAGCGGACTGGAGATGACGTTCGTGGGGGCGCTGGAGGGCGGGGTGACCTATGCCATCGGTCTTGCGCTGGGCCGGATCGGCGCTTGACGCAGGAATGCTTCTGCAAGCAAAACAGCAAGCGTGCAATGGTCATCTGCAGAGTCAACTCTGGTGCCGCGCAATGAGAGCCCCCAGCTAGGGTTCCGCCTAGTGACGCGCACCTCGCGGCTCGTCTTAGCCTGAGTTACTTACGAGCTTTCCGCGATGTACTTCCCGCCAGACAGCGAGGTTTTGACCTGCGGCTCAGCGCTGAGCGGCCGGGAACGATGTCGCCGGGCAGCGAGTCCGCAAGGTGCACAATCATGACGAACGTGACGACAAGGTGGTCTCGCCACCGCACTCGCATCCTCTGCATCGGGGAGGACGCGTTGCTGCTTCGTTCCCGCGAACTGCTTTTGAAGGCTGCCGGGTATGAGGTCGTTCTGGCGCGGAGCAATGCGCTGGTAGAAGAAGGGGTGATACGTGAGTGCGACCTTGCGCTTCTATGCCACTCGATTGGATCGGAACGCACGCGGCGGCTGATGAAGACGCTTCAGGAGATTCATCCTGCGCTGCCCTCCCTGGTCGTAGCAGACCTGGGCGGTGGATGCCCCAAGGGCCTCAGCAGCACCCTGCCGGACCCTCGTGTATTGCTGGGCAACGTTGCGCGCATGACTGCGTCTTCCAGACTGGGCCAGGAGCTTCCGCAGCAAAGCGAGGACAAGGTGATCAACTTCACCCTCGGATGGACTCGCCGCGCTCGCCCCCGGCTGCCGCTGGCGGGCGGGGATGTTTACGCGTTTCCGCACCCTAGACAGTAGGTGCACATCAGCGATGTAAGGGGCAACCGAGCGATGATCCAGCTCCGGGGAGCGCGACGGTTTACGGTTCGATGCCGTACTTTTCGCTGAGCCAGACCTGCAGTGGCGATGGCAGAGCCCGGGCGATCTCCTGCCACGTGACGACGGTCAACCGACTGCGAAGCTCAACCTCCCGCACCGCACGCATCACCGCGTACCACGCGTCAATGAGGTCAGGCCGCCGAGCATCGCAGAGAAGGCAGTAGCGACGCTCGGGTTGGGCGTGGGCCGCTAGAGCGCCACGCAGCAGTTGGTAGTGCAACAGCAGGTCGCCCGAGCAGGGAAGGTCCTCCAAGGCGAAGATGTCATGCACATCGAGGTAGCGCTTCATGCGCGGCCTCCGGACGGTCTGGAAGTCGTTCTCGGTCAGCTTGGCTTCGATCAGCAGATGGCCGATGCGCAGATCGACCTCGGTGCGCTCGACGTGACGAGTGATGAGCGGAATCCGTGGCATGTAGCCGAATTCGAGTCGCTCCGGGGCCTCCGTGCCCAGCAGATGGCGCAATGAACTTGAGCCCGTGAAGGCGCTGGGGTGACAGAAGATGCTCATCAGCAGAGCGTCCGAGCTGGTGGCCGCGTCGAGCTCGCGGCGATCCGGGTCGTGGGTGGCCAGGTAGCGACGGGCAGAAGTGTGCGTCTTCCGGAGGCGGCGGCGCCACGAGGGCGTAGCGAGGATCCGTTGATAGGCGGCAGGGAAGAAGTTGCCGTGGCGGCCGTCCTCTTCCTCACAGAAGAGCACGGCGGCACTCTGTCCGGTTGAGCACTGCCAGGGGACACCCTGCTTCTGCGCCCAGGCCGAAGCGCGCGCTGTGATCTCCCGCCTCAGGAGCGATGCATAGGGCGGCCGCTCCGGCTGCCTGCGCACGCGCTCCGCGAAGGCATCGACAACGGGGATGTATCGAAGCATGCAGGTCTACTCCGATTCGCCGCCACGATCAGCGGCAGGAATCAGGCTGCGCTGGGAGGGAGCAGCTTCTCTACTCTAAATCGCCAAAGGCCGCCTCCAGCAGACCTCCCGCAAGCCTGTACCTCGCTTATGCGTCCGAATCTTCTGCGGCGGCACGCTTCATGCCTGCGGCGATCTTGTCGGCGACCGCGGTCGGAGCGAAATCGTAGTGGTCCATCTCCATGCGATAGTTGCCGCGGCCGTGGGTCGTTGAGGTAAGGGTGACGCCGTAGGTCAGCATTTCGGCCAGAGGAACCTGCGCGCGAATGATGGTTCCGGTACCGGCGCTCTCCATTCCCTGGACGCGACCTCTACGGCCGTTCAGGTCGCCGATCAGCGGGCCGGTACACTCGTCCGGAGCCTCGATCTCGACACGCATGATCGGCTCCAGCAGCGAGGGCCGGGCCTGCTCCATGCAGGCGCGGAGGGCGAGACGCCCGGCGATTTTGAAGGCCATCTCGCTCGAATCGACGTCGTGGTAGCTGCCGTCAAAGACGGTGGCACGAAAATCCACCAGCGGATAGCCGGCGAGGTAGCCGCGCGCGGCCGACTCCTGTATGCCCTTTTCGACAGCCGGGACAAACTGGCGGGGAATGGCGCCACCGAAGATGTCGTCGACGAACTCAAAGCCGCTGCCGCGGGGAAGCGGCTCGATGTTTATCTTGCAATCGGCGAACTGTCCGTGGCCACCGGTCTGTTTCTTGTGGCGTCCATGGCCCGTGGCTTTGATGCGGATGGTCTCGCGATAGGGGACCTTGGGCGACTTGAGCGTCACTTCAGTATGGAACCTGCGCTTGAGACGTGAGACGACCGTCTCGATGTGCAACTGTCCCGCACCGGCGAGCAGGAATTCGTTGGTCTGCGGATCACGATAGAAGCGGAGCAGCAGATCCTCTTCCATCAGCTTGTGCAAGGCAGGCGCGAGCTTGTCTTCATCGGCACGCGACTTCGGTTCGATTGCGTAAGTCATAGCCGGCTCCGGGACGGCGGCCGGCTCGATCAGCACGTCATGCCCCTTCGCTCCCATCGTCTCGCCGGTCTGCGTGACACGCAGCTTGGCCACGGCACCGACATCTCCGGCATGCAGTTCGCCTACCTCGCTGAGCTTGCGGCCCTGCACGATGGAGAGATGAGCCAGCCTCTCGGTCTCGCCGCGGTTGTAGTTCTCCAGCGAGATGTCGTTCTTGATACAGCCACTGATCACTTTGAACAGCGAGATCCGGCCGGCAAAGGGATCGATCATGGTCTTGAAGAAGAAGAGTGTCGCGGGGCCATTGTCCTCGACGCGGCGGGTGACACGGTCGGGCGAGCTGCCATTGCCCGCGTGCCGCGCGGCATTGCGTGCCGCGAAGGGAGCCCGCTCCTGCGGGCAGGGCGCGTACACCTTGAGGAAGTCCATGAGATGGTCGGTGCCGACGTTGCGCATGCCGCTGGCATAAAGCACGGGGAAGATTCTGTCCTCGCGAATAGCCTCGTGCAGCGCGCTGATCAAGTGCTCCTCAGGAATGGTGCCGACGGCGAAGAACTCCTCCATCAGCTCGTCCTTGCCTTCGGCGACGAGCTCGATGAGTGCCTCATGAGCCGCCTTCGCGTCGTTTTCCAGCATGTGCGGGATGGCGGCGCGGGTGCCGCGTCCATCTCCGTCCGGTGTGTAGAGGAACGCGTCCATGGTGACCAGATCGACGATGCCGTGAAAACCATGCTGGTCGATGATGGGCAGCTGCACGGGAACGACCTGCCTCCCCCAGTGCTCGCGCATGCCCTCCAGCATCTCCATTCTTCCGACGCGGGAGTCCGCTTTGGGGTGGTCAGCCTGATTGATAACGATGACGCGCGGCAGGCTGACCTCGGCGGCAAAGTTCCAGACGCGGTCCGTAATGGCTTCGATGCCGGTCTGCGCGTTGACCACGATCGCGGCGGTCTCGGCGGCCAACAGGGCGGCACGCACCTCGTGGACGAACATGTGAAAGCCGGGCGTGTCCAGCAGGTTCACCTTCAGGCCGCTCCACTCTGCGAAGGCAACGGAGTTGGACATGGTCATGCCGCGTGCGATCTCGTCTTCATCGTGCGCCCCGCCGCCGTTCTCCGACCGCGCGCCGGGAGACATCTTTGCCGTCTTCAGGACGGAGGCGATGAGTGAGGTCTTGCCGGCGTGCGCGTGGCCGACCACCGCCACATTCCGTATGTCGCATCCTGCATAGGTCTTCATCCGAAGTTCCTCCTGATCAAGTAGGACGATGCCCATCAGCATCTCTCCGCGAGAGGGATCTTCTTACGGGATCACCGGAAGACCTCCCGGGCGGAAGCCGACATTCTAGTCCGCAGGCCGGTCCGCTTTCACGGGACTGCGTTGTGGCACAGACGGCTTCCCGCTGGGGAACGGGTTGGGGGGGTGAACAAACGGACGGATCGGTCTGGAGCTGAGAAGGACGGAAGCAGCGGGCAAGCAAGCAAAATGGCCGCCCCTTAGGGCGGCCATTTGGGTGGTGCAGACGCTCTACCTTACCAGTGGTAGACCGTCATTTTGTTGATGTAGCTGCTGACGGATCCGCTGCCGTACTCGCCGTCAACCTGGTAGTTGGTCACGACAGCACCCCTTGCCCAGCCCAGCCATTGACCACCGTTGCCGACCGCACCGGAGAAGGTGGCGTGCGCGCCGTCCAGGTTGACGTAGTCGTGGTAGACCGTCGAGCCGCTCCGATGCATGCCGATCTGGACGTGGTGCCAGGTGTTGGCCGACCAGCTCCGCGGATTGCACCGGACGTTGGAGGATTTCCAGTGAGGACCGCCCGATACGTAGGCCCACTCCCAGGTGCCGGTGATGCTGGAGCACTGCGTCGCGAAGAGGATGTTCTCCCCCGTGCTGAGGGTTTCGTTGACGTCCAACTCCAGGTTCTGTACCTGGTCCGGATTCTTGATGAACACGTACGTATCCAGGACGAAGTTGTTGGAGTTGTTTGCGCTGCCGTCCGACACGTGCCACCGTTCGCCGCCATGGTTCGAGTAGGTCATGTAGAACTCCCGAACCGAACCCCAGCCGCCTGCAGAGGTGGGATAGACGGAGGAACCGGAAGACCATCCCGGCGTGCCGCCGTCATGCTCGAACTTCCAGTATTGGGCGTCCATATCCCCAGTGTTCTGGGCATAGGACGGAATGGACGCTGTGGTATACGCGGTCGTCGATGAGGAGCCCGTGCTGCTTGCTGTGGGCGAGGTGCCGCCGCCGACGGTAAATGTCGTGCTGACCACCGGACAGACCCCGTTTGTGGTCCACGACTTGAAATGGATGGTGTGGGTTCCGTTTCCGATGGCCTGTGTGGTGACGTCGATGTCGAACGGTGTCACGCCTCCGATGAGGCTGCTGCTGTTGTCGACCGAGTAGCCGAAGGCGGTAGGCTGGAGGCCGTCACAACCGATGTTGTGCGCCCGTACCCATACGGGAGACGCGGTGGTCGCGCCGTTCGCCGGACTGGCTACTGTGATATCAGCTGCGTATGCGGGCTGCGAAAACAACAGCGCCGACGGCGTGGCGAGAAGTGCCAGAACCAGCCTAAGCCTGCGTGCCTGGGCCAAAATTGAAAGTTTGCTTTGAATGCGCAACATGGTTCTCCTACGGGGGGATTTACCCGGGGTTTTTTATCTAGCTGTCCTGGTCCGTCCTATCTCTGCACGGGCCGAAATTAGCCGAGCGTCAACTCAGCTAGGCAGTGTTACCGGTTCAGGCTTATCCAAGGCTTGACAAGCTCAGCGGCAAAGCAAGGGCGTGCACTTATCCAGGCGCAGCTCGAGTGGGGCCTGCGGAGGCAGGTCTAACTCAGGTGACGGAAGTAATGCGGCAAATGCGAGGGTCTTCTCGCGGAGAATGTAACTGCCGCTTACTCCTCTTCTTGCTCACGGAGTTAATAACCGCAACCAAGTTTCAAGGTGATTTCTTAAGCGGATGATACACAGTTGTCCGAGCTGGAAAAGCTCTAAAGTCAACAATTTCGAAAAAAAACCCTGTCACCGGGCATCCCGAAATTCTGTGTGCATATTGTTCTCAAAA
>JAOAPJ010000184.1 GCA_025462805.1 Acidobacteriaceae bacterium | reverse complement strand
CTGCGACCGTCTCGATCGACTCGTCTGGCAGTCTCTGCAGCAGCTGCCGCGCAACCTCATCGCCCAAGGCCATCAACAGGATGGCCGCTCGCCGTCGTCCGGTAAGAACCACCTGATTGCCGCCGATGGGCGGCCTTACCGGAACGGAAGGAGGAGTTGCGCTCACCATCGCCGCCTCTGGCATCGTCATACTCCTAGTCGCTCTCCAGCAATGCGTGCAGAAGACGCGCAGACTGTGTGGTATCGGCGCTTACTGCTGCTGCAACGCGCTGGAGAACACCGTCCTGCAGCCGCGGCTGCTGGTCGGCCTGTAAGCCCTGAAGTGTCTCTTGGACGATCTCGTCCGTGACAGAGATCAACGTGCCTGGCGCGGGCAGAGTGGGAGGACCAACGATCTTGCGGCTGACCGGCCGCAGCACCAGCACTATCAACGCGAGCAATCCCAGCAGCGCTGCGCCATAGCGTGGCAAATCGAGCGTACGCGCCGTACTCAGCGCACGCTCCGCCACGGAGGCGCCCATATCGGGAGCGCTGTCAAACGAGATGTTTTCTACCGAGATCATGTCTCCGCGTTCGGCGTCGTAGCCCACCGCCGCCTGCGCCAATTGCGTGATGTGCTTCAGTTGTTCGGGCGTCCAGGGCACCCGGGCGAAGGCGGATCCATGCGCCGGCGGCTGGCTGCGATCATTCAGCAGCAGGGCCACCGTCGCACGCTTCAGACGCCCAGGCCCTGCCACGATGTGCCGGGTCTTCTTTGAAGCTCCATACGATCCGCTCTCCTCCTTGATGCTTGTGATGGCTGCGGTCCGCGGTGGCGGCAGCAGAGGAGGCTGAGCGTTGGGCGCGTTGCTGACGGTGCCGGGTACGCCGCTAACTGCTGGTCGGTCGCCCGACTGCTGCTCGGACCGCTGCATGGACAGAGTGACTGTGGCACTCGGATCGTACGTTTCGTCTGTCTCATCCGCCGCTGTCATGTCGTACTCCAGGTGAACCGACGCGCGAACGTTGCCCTCGCCTGTAATCGGTTCCAGAGTAGCGATCAGCTGACCTGCCAGCCGCTGCTCCTCCTCGCTGACGGCCCGCCCAGCATCCTTCGCGCCAAGCTGCCCATGGCCGTCCGCATCGACAAGAACGACGTTCGCCGGGCTGAGATGATCCACGGCGCTTGCTATCAGGTTGCGGATGGAGTCCACCTCCTGCGGGCTCAGATCGCGTTGCTTCAGCTTCAGGAGCACCGACGCCTTCGCCTCCTGCTGCTGCTCGGTAAAGAGCGAATCGTGCGGAAGAACTAAGTGAACGTGCGCGGACTTGACGGAACCCAGGCTCGCAATGGTGTGCTCGAGCTCTCCCTCCAGCGCGCGCTGGTAGTTCACCCGTTCATCAAACTCCGAACCAACCCAGTTGGGCTTATCGAAGAGCTCAAATCCCATCCGGCCGCTCTTCGGACCGCCCTTGGCCGCGGTCAGAAGCCGGGCCTTGTCCAGCTGATCGGCAGGAACCTTGATCGTTGTTCCGTCTGGGGTCACCTCGAAGGGAATCTTGGCAGCCGTAAGCTGGTCGCCGAGGTCGCGTGCATCCGCCGGGTCAAGGTTCCCATACAGGACTCGTGAACTCGGCTGCATGACCATGGACCCGAAGATCCCGAGTGAGAACACGATCCCGGCTCCCAGGGCGACAAGAGCCAAACGCGTGCGCTTGGGCAGCGTCAGCACGCGCTCCCATGACCGCGTCAGCGGGGCGAGTAGGGCAAGCGAGGATGGATTGGATTCCGCTTCCATAGATAGGTGTCTCGATAGCTGCTTCGGGAACGCTCGCTTAGAACTGGGTGCTCATCAACTGCTGGTAGGCGCCCACCGCCTTGTTACGAAAGGAGAGCGCCATCTCGAAGGCCAGATCGGCCTTCTGCGTGGCGATCATGGCGGTGTGAATATCGGTGCCACTTCCGGTCATCAGGCCATCTACCGCCTGGGCAGCGTTTCGATCCAGCGTCTGCATCTGCTGCACGGCATTCCGCATCAGTGCGGCAAACGGCGCACCCGGCTGTGCTGGTGTGACTGCGCCCGATGCTGGCACGAGTGGGACTTGGAGGATTCCGGATACAGGTGTGAGAGCCATGGAACGTCCTTAGCGAATCTGTGGCATCAGCTTGCTACTTCAATAGGTCAAGCGAAGAGGCAATCATCGTCTTGGTGGCCTGGACCGCCGAAACATTCAGCCCGTAGGCACGCGTTGCACCCATCAGGTCCACCATCTCGGTCAGCGGATCGATATCCGGATAGGTCACGTAACCGTTCTTGTCCGCATCGGGATGCTGTGGGTCATAGCGGCGCATACCCTCGCTGCGATCCGTGACAATCCCGGCAATCTCCACGCCGCCCGCATCGGGCGTTGCAGTGGGAACTGACATGGGTGCGAGGTGGACCTGCATGGCGCTCGCGAAGCTGCCGCCCAGCATGCCACCCGTGGTCACATCATTGCTGCCCTGGCCGGCGGACTGAAAGATGACATGCTGGCGCTGGAACAGCTTGCCATCTGCCGTACGGGTTGAGTCCGCATTCGCCATATTGGAGGCTGTCACCTCGGCACGCACCCGCTCTGCCGTGAGCGCTGATCCACTTACCCCAAGAAGACCAAATAGATTCATATCGATCTCTTCCGTTCCGCCTGTCACTTGCTGCTGTCTGCGTGGATCGAATCGAGCACACGCGCGTACTCGCGTTTCGCCAATTCCACTCCTGCCCGAAACTTCAACTGCGCCTCTGCCATCACCAGACCTTCGCGATCCATGGAGACATTGTTCCCATCCGGCCTGGCCAACAGCCCGTCCACCTCCTGCAGTTGCGGTGTCTCCGACCCTCCTGGCGAGGCCGAGCCGCCGAGCGCCCGCTGCATCTCCGCCTCGAAGTCGAAACCCACAGTACGGAAGCCAGGCGTATCTATGTTCGCCATGTTGGTAGCCGTCGCCTTCAACTGCGCAGCAGACAGGTCCAGGTAGCGAGTGAGCTGATCGGCCAGTGGTGTCGTGATGTTCATCGCAAGATCCCGAATCTCCGGTGACACAGAACAGAGGTGCATGCGCGCTGCCATTCGCCGCGCGGCGCGCTTAGTGTTCTCTAAGGCAGGTCGAACTCGATCTCAGCGGGCGTGATCACCGGTCGCTGCTCAGCCAGGATGACAGCGCGCTCGAGCACGTGCTGCAGTTCGCGGACGTTCCCCGGCCAGGGGTACGAGCTGAGGCGAAGGGCTGCCGCCTCACTGAGCTGCTTTCGAGCTCCTTCAGAAGCCAGTCGTTCAAGAAAGTGCGCCACCAGATCGGGCAGGTCCTCGGCGTGGTCGGCGAGCGTCGGCGTTTGGATACGGAAGACAGCGAGCCGGTAAAAGAGATCCGCACGAAAGGTGCCCTCCTGCGCGCGCCGCGCCAAGGGCTGGTGGGTGGCCGCTATCACTCGAACATCGACCCGTATCGTCTCGTTCTCGCCCACGCGTTGCAGCTCGCCATTCTCCAGGAAGCGCAGCAGCTTGGACTGCAGTGCCAGCGGCATCTCGCCGATCTCGTCCAGGAAGAGAGTGCCGCCATTGGCCGCCTCTATGCGGCCCGTCCTGCGTTGCACGGCACCGGTGAAGGCTCCTCGGGCGTGGCCAAAGAGCTCCGCTTCAAGAAGAGATTCAGGTATAGCCGCGCAATTTAACGCCACAAAAGGCTTTGCTGCACGATCGCTCAAGCGATGGATGCCCCGGGCGACAACCTCTTTGCCGGTCCCGGTGGGCCCCTGAATCAGCACCGTTGTCCGACGTCCCGCGACCAGGCGAATACGGCGACTGACCTCCAGCATGCACCCCGCTTCCCCAATCAGCTCGGGAATGCTGCTGGGCAGCTTGAGCATTGCTGCAGATCGCGGCTCTTGAATGGCGACGGCGATTGGCACTGCATCTCGGCCACAGGCAGAAGGGCCTGCTGGCAGCCGGGGACCATCGGGCGTCCCTGCTCGCGATACGGATTCGCAAGGGCCCGCCGCGTCTTCGCATACCGAGCGAAGTACCTGGAGCAACTCGCCCCGACGAGGACTGCGGACTGTTCCGCTGCTCAAGAGCCCTCCGTCCATTGCGATCAGGTCGATAGCGGGGTAAAGCGCGCGCACCTCCGCGGTGAAATCGTCCAGGTGCAGGTCCGGCAGCGAGCCCTCGAGCAGGAGTGCGTGCGGTTGAATCTGATCCATCAGAAGGAGCGCCGAAGCACCCCCATCCGCTTCATGGACTTCCCACCGCTGACCAACAAGTGCCTCCCGAAGGCGGGTGCGTGTGCCGGGATTTGTGCTCAACACGACGACAGACACTGCATTTCTGCTCAATACGGAAGCCGCTGCCATGGGTCCTCTCGATTGCTGCTGCTCGAACTTGAAACGGGCTAACTTGGGACTGGCTAGGAGACTGCCGCCTGCGGAAAGGCAGGCGTCGCAGACAACAACATCGGTATGGACTCTGGAAGTCTGCCCTTCTCTGGAGCCGCGATCCGGTAGCCCTGCCCGCGAACGGTTTCGATCAAAGAGCCATTTGGACCGAGCTTGCGGCGCAGATAGTTGATATACACATCGACGACATTGGTGTTTCCGCCTTCTCCCGTGCTCCACACGTCTTCCAGCAGCGTGGCGCGTGAGACGCAGCGGCCCCGGTGCATCATCAGGAGTTCCAGCACGGCGAACTCACGGCGACTGAGCGATATCTGCTCCCGGTCGCAGGCAAGCGACTGCTCTAGCCGATTCATTTCTAGGCTGCCGCAGCGGAGCATCGCATTCCCTTCATGACGACGTCCCAAGGCCTGGCAGCGTAGCCTCATCTCGCGCATCGCGAAGGGCTTCGCCAGACAGTCGTCCGCCCCCGCCTGAAGGCACTGGATGCGGAACTCGAGATCTAGAGCCTGCGCCGCGAGCACCAGAACGCGCATCCCGTTGCCGAGTTGGCGAGCGGCCTCGAGGACGCGCATGCCCATCTCACCGGGCAGATCGAGATCCAGAAGGAGGAGGTCATAGTCCATACTCGCGATCGCAAGGACGGCGGCAGCGCCTTCGTTCACCAGAGCGACTGTGTGCTGCTCCTTCTCCAGAGAACGGCTGAGGAAGAGTCCCAGGGCAGGATCGTGTTCCACAATGAGGAGTTTCAAGTGAGGTACCTCGTGCGTTTTGCCGATAGAACTCGGCTGCTAGGCACACGATCTCGTCATAGAGGCCGAGTTGGCAATATATTGCTTCCACTTTTCTTCGCCTGAGTTTCGCTTTTGGTACGCCTCGCCTTAGATAGGTCCAAATCGGAACGCGCCGCTGACCTTGGCGAAGATTTCTTCGCTCCGTTCGCTGTTTGTTCGCTAGAATGCCTCCATGTCCGTCACACGCCGGCAAAAAGAGGTGGTCGACTTTATCAGCAACTTCGTGGAGGAGAACGGCTACTCGCCCTCCTTCGAGGAGATTGCGCGGGGACTGAACCTGAAGTCTCTGGCCACGGTTCACAAGCACGTCACCAACCTGCAGAAGAAGGGCCTGCTAGAGCGCGCGCACAATCGTAGCCGTTCGATCGATATCCTTCCCCCGAAGAGCAAGGTGCGCCAACCGGAGCGGCTCCCGCTCGTGGGCCGGATTGCAGCCGGGCTGCCCGTGGATGCCGCTGAGGCTTCAGAGTCCATCTCGCTCGGCGACATCATTGGCAACAAAGACGTTTATGCTCTGGAGGTGCGGGGCGATTCCATGCGCGACGAGCACATCGTGCACGGGGATTACGTGCTGGTGGAGCGCGTAAGGACGGCGCGGGAGGGCGAG
This sequence comes from Acidobacteriaceae bacterium, assembly GCA_025462805.1. The sequence goes on along the minus strand of JAOAPJ010000184.1, from coordinate 2,494 downwards.
ATCATCGTGGCCTTGGTTCGGGGCAGTGAGACCACGTTGAAGCGCTACTACATCGAAGGCGACCAGGTGCGGCTGCAGCCCTCGAACATGGAGATGGCGCCGATCTATGTGCCGGCCGAGCAGCTCGCCATCCAGGGACGAGTGCTGGGAATCCTCCGCAAGTACGCCTGATCACAAATCCGTCACAAAAACAAAAAGCGGCCCGGCATCTTCATGCCGGGCCGCTTTCTCTACTGCCCGCGGTGCTTGCGCGGAAGGACGCTGCTGCCACTTACACCACGCTGGTGGCCAGGACCTTGGCGACGCTCTTATCGATCGTTTCCTTTGGCACATAGCCAACAATCTGCTCGGCGACCTTGCCGCCTTTGAAGAGCAGGAGCGCCGGAATGCCGCGAATGCCATAACGAGCGGGCGTGGATGCGTTCCGGTCCACGTCCATCTTCATCACCTTCAGCTTGCCCTGATAAGCCGCAGCCACCTCATCGACAATTGGCGCAAGTGCCCGGCAAGGGCCGCACCAAGCCGCCCAGAAATCCACCAAGACGGGCTCGCTCGACTTCAGAACCTCCTGTTCGAAGTTTGCGTCGTTGACCTCTGTAATCCCATGACCTGCCATTCTTCCTCCATCCGGATACTGCAGAATCGGTTCCAGTGATGTCCGAAACTTCGACCTGCCGGCACAACCCTAGATGGGCATGCTTTCATAAGATGCTCGGGCAGGCCAAAAGTCGCAGCGGCGAGGCGCCGCCCATACTATCGGGATTAGGTGTGGAAAAGCAGAAGCGCTCGTGACTCGCATCGGAGTCACGAGCGCTAGAGCAGCCCTCCCCCAGAACTGCCCACGGCAAGAAGGTAGGGCGGCAGACGTATGAAAGTAAACGAAACTTAAGTACTTTTCTGGTCATCGGCACCAGGATTACTGGGCCATTGCACGCTTCGACACGGAATTCGGCTCGGCGGCCAAACTAGAAAGAATCGTATACTCTGTACAAATGGCTGACCTGCTCTCTCCACGTGAAGCGGCGCTGCGCCTCGGTATCTCCTATCCGACGATGAAGCAGTGGCTTTACCGCGGCAAAGTCAAGGCAATCAAGACTCCTGGCGGCCACTATCGCATTCCCCAGGCAGAGCTGGACGGCCTGCTGCACAAGGCGCGGCGGCCCGAAACGCCCAAGCGCCAGATGTTGCGTACCGTGAGCGGACGCAATCAACTCGTCGGACGGGTCGTGGAGATCAAGATCGAAGGCCTGCTGGCCCAGGTGAAGTTGTCCATCGGTGGGCAGATCATCACCTCGCTGATCACGGCGGAGGCTGTACGCGAGCTGCAGTTGGAGGTGGGCGAGACAGCTGCGGCGCTGATCAAGTCGACCGAGGTGATGCTGCTCCGTGTTTGATCGCGTCCGATCCATGCGAGCCGGAAGGAGGTGCCTGATCCATCTGGGCCTCCTGCTGGCACCATGGGCTCTCCCGTCGGGCAGCGTCCGGGGATCGGCAACGCAGGCCACACCCAGTCCACTTTTGGGCGTGGCGGCAGCGGCCGATCTGGAGCCGCTCCTCCCTGCCCTGCTGAAGGCCTTCGAGCAGCAGATCGGCACGCATGCCGAAGCATCCTTCGCCTCCTCGGCCACGCTGGCCTCGCAGATCGAGAACGGAGCGCCGTTCGATGTCTTTCTCTCGGCAGACATGATGCTGCCGCAGCGGATTGTGCGGGACGGACTGGCCGCCCCAGGAGCGGCTGCCTCGCCCTACGCACGGGGAACGCTCGTGCTGTGGGCACGCAATGGCGCTGCGGGAGCTGCAGCTCTGAGTATGCAGTCGCTGGCCTCAGCACAGATCAAGAGCGTCGCCATCGCGAACCCGGAGCATGCACCCTACGGTCGCGCCGCACTCCAGGCGCTCACCTCGCTCGGTCTGTTATCTGCGGTGCAGGCGAAGCTCCGTACCGCGGAGAATATTGCACAGGCCGCTCAATTCGCGAGCACGGGGAATGCAGACGTCGGGCTGATCTCACTGACCTTAGCATTGAGGCTCACTGCAGTTGGCCATTTCGTGCCGGTGGCTCCGACTGCGTATGCGCCGATTCTGCAGGGAGCCGTTGCCCTCCGCCATGCGGCAAATGGCAGCGGCGCGGCAGCGTTCCTGGCCTTTCTGCACTCGCCTGCGGCGCAGCAGCAATTGCAGCAGGGTGGGTTGGAGCCGGTGCGTTAAATCGCTTTCTTTCCCATGGTTACCCTTGAACTCGAGATCCTAGACCCGCCCAGAGACCTAGACCCACATGGACCAGCAGGCACTTCTTCTGACACTTCGACTGGCGATTGTCACCACGGTGGTGCTGCTGCCGTTGGCCGTGCTGCTGGCCGGCTGGCTCACACGCACGGATCGGATCGCGGCGCGCTTCGTCGAGGCTCTCGTTGGACTGCCGCTGGTACTTCCTCCGACAGTGCTCGGCTTCTATCTGCTGGTCCTGCTAGGTCCGGCGACAGCGGTGGGCCGG
>JAOAPJ010000180.1 GCA_025462805.1 Acidobacteriaceae bacterium | reverse complement strand
CGCACCTCGTCGGGGATGATATTGGCCTTCGTGCCGCCGTGGATCTGGCCGACGGTAATGACGGCCGGTTGTTGGGGGCTGATCTGACGGCTGACGATGGTCTGCACTTCAACGATGAACTCGGCTGCCATGACCACGGGGTCGATGCTGAGCTCTGGCGCGGCACCGTGGCTGCCTTTGCCGCGCATTACCACGTGGATAGTGGTCGCGCTGGCAAGCAGCGGTCCCGGTTTCAACGCAATGGTGCCGGCCGCATACTGGCTCGCATCATGCTCGGAGAGGATGTAGTCCGGCTTGCCGAAGCGTTCGTAGAGGTGATCATCCAGCATGGCCCGGGCGCCGTCGATGGTCTCTTCGGAGGGCTGGCCGATCAGCATCAGCGTGCCATGCCAGTGGCTCTTCTCTGCGGCCATGCGTTGGGCGAAACCGAGCAGCACGGTCATGTGAATGTCGTGACCGCAGGCGTGCATCACGCCAACGTCTGCACCCTCGGCATTGGTGGAACGCGCGTGACTCGCATAGTTGAGGCCGGTCTTTTCTTCGACCGGCAGCGCATCCAGCTCGGTTCGCACCAGCAGTTGCTTGCCCTCGCCGTTCTTCAGGATGGCCACGATGCCGTACGCCTGCGATCCGTCGCGGTAGCGGCCCACGTGCTCCGTAACCTCGTAGCCCAGCTTGCGCAGATCCGCGGCCAGCTTCGCGGAGGTCTGGCTCTCCTTGTGGGACAGCTCGGGATTGCGGTGGAGGTCCTTGTAGGTGTCGAGCAGTGATGGCATCAGCGCGTCCACTGCAGGATCTTTTTGCTGTGCCGAAACAGACAAACATGCAAATACGCAGAGCGGTGCGAGGAGAAGAGTGGTCGGTCGAATCATCCTGCGAATCACTATAGGGGCCACCTCGCTGATGCTGAGCGAAATTCTTGGTGGTGATTCCTCCGGTGATCCTGGTCGCGTGCTGCGCCGCTAGCTGCCGCCATGGGCGGTGAGCTTGACGTCGATGTTGCCGCGGGTCGCATTGGAATACGGACAGGTGCGGTGAGCGTCCTTCACCAGCTTTTCGGCAGCTGCCTGGTCCAGCGCAGCGACGTGCACATCCATCGCGACCGCCAGGGTGAAGCCGTTGTCGCCCTCGGCCGGCCCGATCGCAACCTTTGCGTCGATCCTGATATCGCCCGGGCGCAGCTTCTGCTGCATGGCCTGATACTGCATGGCGCCGATGAAACATGCGGAGTAACCCGCGGCGAAGAGTTGCTCCGGGTTGGCACCCGGCTTGCCGCTGCCGCCCAGGCCCGGCGGCGCGGCGAGGTTCAGGTCGTCGCTGCCATCGGAGCTGCGGACATGGCCGTTGCGGCCGTTCGTGGCGGTCACTTCTGCGGTGTAGAGCGTCTGGACGAGCTGGAGCATGAGTGCAGAGACCTTTCTCGCGTGCGTTGCTGATGCTGGTGTGCGTCGGGTCTCGCGCCGTAGCGTGCCGCAACCCGCCTTATGATAGACAGATTCGCAGTGCAGACGGAGAACGTGTGACTGTGGACGGCGTGAAATGTCACTGGATCTGAGGTCCCCCGATCTAAGCTTCCCCGCCATCTGGCGCGTGGATGTGCTGCGCGCCCGGCCGCTGATCCTGCCGCGGCGGCAGTACATTTACCCGGCAGCTGTGGAAGAGGTGGAGCGTGGTGCGCTGGAGCTGATGGTGCGGCCCGAAGCGGGCGAGAGCTTCCTTGCGACCTGTGCACTGGGGTTTGCCAGTCCCACGGTTCCCACGGGTGTCTGGAGTTGCCCCGATCCCGCATTGCTCTGTGCCGTGGCGGGCGGTTATGCATACATGATCGACACGCGCGCCCCCGAGCGCTTCCAGCAGATCGGTTATCGTCCTATCACCGAGGTGAGGCCGCTGGTCGAGGTCGGACTGCTGGTCTTTGCCAGCTTCCACTCCATCGAAGCTTGGGGCGCGGGCGGACGGCTGTGGCAAACGGCGCGGCTGTCCTGGGAGGGCGTGCGGCTGGGCGAGGCATCTGCGGCCGAGCTCAAGGGTTGGGGATGGGACATGCGGACAGATCGCGAGTTGCCCTTCACCATCGACCTGGCGACCGGCCAGCACGGCGGCGGACCCTCATTCGGCTAAGGGAACCTCAGCTTCGGATTCGATATCTGTGTGCCGGTAGAAGCTGAGCGCCGCGTCACCCTGCTCGAGCACGCGATATCGGCCGAGCACTCCATACTGCTCAAGGGGTGCGACCGCCTTGCGTCGAGCGTGCTCGGCAATGATGAGTGCTCCTGGGGCAAGCAGCGTGGATCCAGCTTCGCCCAGCAGCGAGAGCGTCTGCTGAAAGGATGCCGTGTCCTCCCACGGCGGATCGAGGTACACCAACGTGAAGAGAGGATCGCGTCGCGCCAGGTTGCGCAACGCAAGGGGGACACTGCGCTGCTCAATCTGGTACCCGCTACGGACGCCCAATGTGGCGAGATTGCTGCGTAGTGCACGGAGCGGGGCTTCGGCGCTTTCGACGAATGTGACGTGGGCCGCCCCGCGGCTGAGCGCTTCGATGCCGACAGCACCGGTACCGGCGTAGAGATCGGCGAAGCGCGCGCCCTCGGTGTGCGGAGCCAGCACGTTAAAGAGTGTTTCGCGCAGCCGGTCACTCGTAGGCCGCGTTTCCAGACCAGCGGGTGCCACGAGGGGTCGTCTGCGATAGGTTCCGGCGATGACGCGCATGCCCACAGAAAAACATACCCGATCCGTTCGTGCCCGACTGCAACGGCGATGGTGCTCGCTGAAAGGCTTGAAATCCGCTGCTCTACAATGGCCTGTGGTGGCGCAGACGTGACAGGCCACAGGTGACGAGGAAGAACAGGCAATGCGTGGCTGGTCATTTCCGCTGGGGCGATGGTGGGGCATGGATCTTCGCATCCATACTTTCTTCGTCCTGCTGCTCGGCGTGTGTATGGGTTACGCCAGTCTGCTGCAACTAAGCCAATGGAACGGCTTTGTCTTGTGGCTGCTGGTATTGGTGGCAGTACTCGCCCGGGAAATCGGCCGCGTGATCGCAGCGGCCTATTACCGGTTGCAGATTCGCAGTGTTCTGCTGCTGCCGATCGGGGGGCTGCTCTCCTTTGGCAATGCCGAAAGCCTGGAGCGCTCGAACGAGATGCGCATCCAGGTCCGGATGGCCTTGGTGGGTCCGCTCGTCAGCCTCTCGCTGGCCTTGTTGTGCGCGCTGTCCATCGCTGGCGAGGCGCCCGGATTGCGCCTGCTGGAGCGTCCGCTGATTACCCCCGCGCACCTTGTGCGCTCCTTCGTCTGGATGAACGCGTTCCTGGGCGTACTGCACCTGTTGCCGGCTTATCCGCTCGATGCGGGCCGCGTGCTGCGCAGCTACTTCGCGCGCGCGCAGGGCAGAGTGCAGGCGGCGCGTGCGGCTGCCGGGCTAGGCCAGATGATCGCCGTGCTGGCTTTTTTGTGCGGTGTCTTCCTGCAAAATCCCTGGCTCGCGACCGCAGGATTCTTCATCTTTATCGGCGCGCAGCTGGAGGATCAGGGTGCGCTGTTTCAGTCCGTGGTGGACACGGTCTATATGCGGGATATCATGCTGACCGATTTCTCGCTGCTCTCGCCGTCGGACACGCTGGAAGACGCGCTGAGCAAGGCGGTGCACTCCCTGCAGGACGACTTCCCTGTGGTGCGCGGGCGCAATGTGGTGGGGGTGGTGAGCCGCCAGGTAATTGCGGATGCTTTGCGGGCGGAGGGCAATGGATATGTGCAGGGCATTATGCAGCGCAGCTTTCATGTGGCGCGGCCGGATGACTCGCTGGGAACGACGATCAGCCGGTTCAGCGGCCGCGGCATGTCGCTGGTGCCAGTCACGGATGGGGAACGCGTCGTGGGCATCGTGACCTTGCAGAACCTGATGCACTCGATGTCGCTTTTCGCGGAGAAACGCAAGCGTCACGCCCAGGCGGAGTAGCAGTGCCGCAAGACAGCCTGCCGCCGGGCCTGTACCTGGTGGGCACCCCGATCGGCAACCTCGAAGACATCACCTTGCGGGCGCTGCGCGTCTTGCGTGGCGTGGATCGCGTGCTGTGCGAAGACACACGCGAGACTGCACACCTGCTGTCGCACTATGACGTTCACGCGCCCATGCAGAGCTGCGACGAGCACAAGGAGCATACCTGCGCGGAGGACGCGGTGACGCGGATCCGTGCAGGCGAGCGGCTGGCTCTGGTGACGGACGCCGGCCTGCCGGGGATCTCGGATCCTGGTGCGGCGGTGGCGGCGGCAGTGGTGGCGGCGGGGCTGCTGGTGGTGCCCATACCGGGTGCGAA
>JAOAPJ010000169.1 GCA_025462805.1 Acidobacteriaceae bacterium | reverse complement strand
CGTAGATGAAGCCGGCGTGGAAGATGTCGCCGGCGCCGGTGGTGTCGACGGCGCGGACGCGGTAGGCGGGGGCGTGGTGAAGATGCTCTCCGTCCCAGGCGAGAACGCCATCTGCCCCGAGGGTGGCAGCGGTGAGCGAGCACCCGTAGCGGCGCTCGAGCTGTTGCAGGGCCAATGTGAGGTTCGCCTCGCCGGTAAGACGGCGGGGGAGGTCGCGGCTGACGATGAGATAGTCGACGTTCTCGATGAGCGCATCCACGCCGGGATAGGTCTCATCCAGATCGGCAATGACGGGGACGCGGGCGGCGCGGGCCCAGCGGGCGGCCAGGGTGGCCGCGGCGGTGTCATGGCCATCGACGTGGAGGGCGCGGGCGTTGACGATCCACTCGCGCTGGAGCTCTTCGGGCTGGAGCGTCACGCGCTCGTCGCGGCGGCACAGGACGGTGCGCTCGCCGTAAGCGTCGACGAGGATGAGCGATCGCGCGCTATGGGCGCCGGGAACATGGATGAGCTGGGCTTCGACGCCGGTGCGGAGAAACTCCTGGGCGTGCAGTTTCGCTGCCGCATCGTCACCGAGCTTGCCGACATAGCGGGTGGTGAGGCCCCAGGTCTGGCAGGCCACGACGGTGGACGCGACCTGGCCGCCGGGGCTGACGATCTCCGTCTCGTATTCGACCTTGGAACCGCATTGCGGGAACTCAGAGATGTGGATGATGGTGTCGGTGGCGTTCAATCCCACGCCCACGACGTCAACCTTCAGCGACTGCGTCATGTGGTGATTTTAGGGCGTCGGCCCTGCTGAAGCGACTTTGCGCCGGGAACCGCCGTGTCTGGCTGGTTCCTGCTGGCAATTTCTGGCTAGCCCGGGAGGAAGACGGTCGAAGCTTCCGGAGCGGAGCTCATGATGCTTTTTGCTGAAACGACTGATGTAATGCGGCTCCTGAAAAAAGAGCGGATGGGGTGAGATGCAGGACTGCGTGCTTGAGATGGTAACTGTCGCAGAGCAGATTGCGAAAATCGGCGGACTGCGATGTCAAGGGGAAAGTAGGGGTAACGCATTCCTCTATGTGCGGGAAAACTGTGCCGTATTAGGTTGACAGCGAGAGTTGCCAGCGGGCAATCTGCTTGCCACGCCCCCGAACGTTGATCGGTTCGCGGCGATTCCACTTAGTAGTACAGGGGACTCAGCGAATGAAACGCATGCTCTTGCTTCCGATGTTTTGCGCGGCAGGTATCGCTTTTGGACAAGCGACCGCGGCCGCTCCAGCGCAGGACCTGAACACGACGAACGAGCCGCCGCGGCTCGGGATTCACTGGGCTCGCGGGTTTGAGCCGAACGCACGTGCATCGGAGGAAGCGAAGGCTGCGGGTGGCAAGGCCACCAGAAGCCCGAACATGACGTATCACGGCGGCGTCATCATGCCGAGTTCGAATACAAAGGCTATCTTCTGGGGTACGAGCTGGGGCAGTTACAGCGGCGACAAGATCACAGGCATGGATAGCTGGTACCAGGGGTTCAGCAACTCCAATTACGCGAAGACCTCGGATGAGTACACGGGCAGCAACGGCCAGGTAGGGCCGATGGTCAATCACGCAGGGCATGTCATCGACACCACGGGGTCTACTGGCGGCGGGAGCACGTCGACCATTCTGAATGAAGTGTGCAAGGTGATCACGTCTCCGGATCCGAGCGGCAACGGCTACTACGCGGTGTACACCGACACGCCACGCGGGAGCGCCGGGTACTGCGCCTGGCACAGTGTTGGAACCTGCAGTGGCGTGCGGGTGCAGTTTGCCTACTTCTTCAAGCTGGACGGGGACGCCGGTTGCGATCCGGGGGACACCTCCGGGCTGCATTCGCAGGGTCTGGCAGCGATTTCGAATGTGAGCGGGCACGAGCTGTCCGAAGCGCGCAGCGATCCGGCGAGCCCGGGTGCGTGGTATGACTCGCGCGGCAGCGAGAACGGTGACAAGTGCGCATGGACCTTCGGCGCTCCGCTGGTGACGTTCTCGAACGGCAGCCAGTGGAAGATCCAGGGGGAGTGGTCAAACGCTGCGTACACAGCGGGGACCGGTTATGCGAATAGCTCCGGCCAGAAGGGCTGCCTCTCTGGAAAGTAGTCGCGGTCTGCAGCAAGAACATGACGCAGAGGAGGCCGCCCACCGGGGGCGGCCTCTTCTGTTTGCGCGGAACAGGCTGCGCTACGTGGGGAGGCGCGGGAAGAGGGTCGGGGCCATCTGGGCGGCGAACTCCTTGAAGACGCGCACCGGGCGGGGTGTGTAGCGGTGGCCGAGGTGGACGACCGATAGATGGAAGGCGCGGAAGTGCCACCGGGGTAGGACCTCGACCAGACGGCCTGAGCGCAACAGGTCTGGCTGCACGATGGGTGGAAGATCGCCGATGCCGGTTCCGGCGAGCAGCGCAGTGGCAAGGCCGGCATACTCATTGATCGAGAGATAGGGCTGAAAGGTCAGCGTCTCCTTGTCCTTTCCGTTTGCGTGGGTGAAGGTCCAGTTGCTCTCGGGTCTCCAGAAGGAGAACGCGAGCAGCCGGTGGCCGAGCAGATCCTGCGGCCGCTTGGGCGGCCTGCACTTGTTGAGGTATGCGGGGCTTGCGACAAGCTGATGGCGATAGGTCAGGATGCGGCGGGCGACGAGCGAGGAGTCCTCCAGCTCTCCGACGCGAAAGGCGAGGTCGACACCCTCAGCGATCTGATCGACGATGCGTTCGGTGATGAAGATCTGGATTCGCACGTCGGGGTAGGAGGCCTGGAACGCGCCGACGAGCGGGGCGAGCAGCGAGTCCGAGATGCTGGGCGGTGCGGCGAGCCGGAGTGTACCGGAGACGTGCGAGAGATGGTCGGAGGCGATGTGCTCGATGGCTTCGCTGAGCTCCGCAGTGCGCTGCGCGTGTTCGAGGACCTCCGAGCCGACATCAGTCAGCCGGAGGCTGCGGGTGGAGCGTTCCAGCAGGCGCAGGCCCAACTGATCTTCCAGATCCGCGATGCGGCGGCTGACGGTGGAGGTCGGCATGTTAAGGCGGCGCGCGGCCGCGGAGAAGCTGCTCGACTCGACCACCTGGGCGAAGATGAGGAGCGAGTTGAGATCTGTGACCGTTTTCCCGTGGATGCGCGCTATATCAGCGCTCTTTTTTTGCGGCGTGGAGGGCACGAGGCGATTATCCCAAGTTTGGGAAGGATATTCTCGCTTTATCCCACTAATCGAGCGGTGCGCACAGGCCTATATTCCGCCTTGGAGACAGCTTCGAGAGGGCGAAGGATCAAGACCATGAATGGAAACGAAGAGGCGGTTGCGGCGGTGCTGGCGACGTATCAGGATGCGTTGAACGCGTCCGACACGGACGCGGTGATGAAGCTCTATGCGGCGGACGGTGTTTTCATGCCGCAGAATTTTCCCTCGAGTGTTGGAGCGGAGGCGGTACGCAAGGCGTATCAGGGGGTGTTCGATGCGATCACCCTGAAGGTCCGGTTCCACGTGGAGGAGATCCGAGGGATCGCCCCGGAGTGGGCCTTCGCGCGAACGAACTCGGCGGGAACGGTGACGGTGCACGCGACTGGAGCACAGAGCGCGGAAGCCAACCAGGAGCTGTTCGTGTTGCAAAAGGCTGGGGATGCGTGGAAGATCGCGCGCTACTGCTTCTCCACCACCAACCCGCCGCGCGCCTGAAGGGGAGGCTGGAGATGCCGACGATGATGAAGGCCGCGGTGATTCGTGAAGCAGGCGGGCCGGAGGTATTGAAGATCGAGAGCCTTCCGGTGCCTGCGCCGAAGCGTGGCGAGGTGTTGATCCGGGTGAAGGCGTTCGGCCTGAACCGGTCTGAGATGTTCACGCGGCAGGGTCACTCGCCCGGGGTGAAGTTCCCGCGAGTGCTGGGGATCGAGGCGGTTGGGGCGGTGGAGGAGGCGCCCGGAGGCGAGTTCCGTAAGGGCGATATGGTCGCGACGGCAATGGGCGGCATGGGCCGCGAGTTCGACGGCGGATACGCGGAGTACACATGCGTGCCCGCGACCCAGGTGCAGGTCATCCAGTCGGAACTGCCGTGGGAGACGCTTGGCGCCTTGCCGGAGATGCTGCAGACGGCGTGGGGCTCGCTGTTCAAGTCGCTGCGGCTGGCCCAGGGTGAGCGTCTGCTGATCCGTGGAGGCACGACTTCGGTGGGGCTGGCGGCGGCGGCGATTGCGAAGAACCACGGTGCGCGTGTGCTGGCGACCACGCGCAATCCGGCTCGTGCCGACATGGTGCGGGCGAGCGGGGCCGATCAGGTGTTCATCGATACCGGCACGATCGCGGCGCAGGTGCAGGAGGTCTGTTCCGGCGGTGTCGATAAGGTGCTGGAGCTGGTGGGCACGACCACGCTGAAGGATTCACTGCGCTGCGCGCGGCCCGGCGGCATTGTGTGCATGACTGGAATCGTCGGGAACAAGTGGTCGTTCGACGAGTTCGCTCCGATGGAGGAGATCCCGACGGCGGTGTGTCTGACCACCTATGCGGGCGAATCAGAGGACTTCATGCGGACGCCGCTGAAGGAGTTGATCGATCAGATTGCGAAGGGCACGATGCATGTTCAGGTGGGCAAGACGTTCCGGCTGGAGGAGATCGTGGAGGCGCACCGTTTGATGGAAGAGAACAGGGCGGGCGGGAAGATCGTGGTCGTGACGTAGCTGCTGATGCTTGTCCTCACCCGATGCGGCGCATTAGTGTTGGGGCCATGAAACAACGCATGTGGATGCGCCTGGTCGCCAAGGTCTCCGTACGAAGCTGCGCGATGGTTGCTGTGCTTGCCGTGATGACGGGGGTGACGGTGCCTCGCTGCCTTGCCCAGAGTGCAGGCAAGGAGCGCGTCCGGCAACAGGGTTGGCAGGCGACGCTGCGCGATCGTCTGCCGCTGCTGGGGCATCGCAACTGGATCCTGGTGGTCGATTCGGCGTATCCGTTGCAGACCACTCCGGGGATGGAGGTGGTGGAGACCCATATGGGCCTGCTGCCGACGCTGAAGGCGACGCTGGCGCAGATCGGCGAGTCGCGGCACGTGCGTGCCAACGTATTCCAGGACGCAGAGCTGCGGGAGATCCCCGAGAGTGATGCGCCGGGCATCACGCGCTTTCGCAAGGATGCAGACACCTTACTGCGGGGAGCGAAGCTGGCTCATGCACCCCTGGGCCTGCCTCACCTGACGTTGATTGGCAAGGTTGCGGATGCGAGCAAGGACTTCCAGATACTGGTGCTGAAGTCTGACGAGACGCTGCCTTACACGTCGGTGTTTCTGCAACTGGATTGCAAGTACTGGTCCGATGATGCAGAGAAGCGGCTGCGCGCGGTCGCCCGGCACTGACGGCCGTCGCGCTGCGCGCGGTTGTTATTTCTTCCCAGCGGCGATGGGATAGCCGCGCCAGAGATATTCGAGGGCCTCGGGCAGGGTCTGCTGTTTGACCGTGTTGTCGACGTGACCGGCGTTGCGGGCGAAGACGAACTGGTAGTGGTAGTGCTTTGCGGCGAGCACCCTGGCCATCTGCTCATTGGCGAGGACCCAGTCATGCATGTTGTCGCGCATGGCGTTGGGGTTGAGCAGGTCGCGGTCGCCGACCTCCATCCAGATGCGGATGGGTTTGGCCGGTGTGGTGGGGATGAGGTGCTCGTGGAACTCCCATGCGCCGTGCGGGGTGGTGGGGTTAGAGGGCCACTGCTGATTGATCCAGGTGCCGGAGTAGGTGAGGACGCGGTGGTAGAGCTCCGGGTGATACCAGGCCATGATCAGCGCGCAGGCGCCGCCGGAGCTGCCGCCCATGGTGGCGCGGCCCTCGGGGTCCTTGGTGAGGGTGACGTGGTACTTCGCTTCGACCAGAGGCAGCACTTCCTGCTCGACGAACTCTGCATAACGTCCGGACATGGTGTCGTATTCGAGGCCGCGCTCGCTGCCTTGCGCGTCGCCGCTGCCATTGGCGATGGAGATGGCGATCATGGCGGGGACGCGGTGCTGGGCGATGAGATTGTCGAGCGCGGTGAAGAGCGCGGGATCTGGTCCGTCGGCGCCGACGATGAAGGGAGCGGCGGCGCCGGGCACGTATTGCTGCGGAATGTAGACGGCCACCTTGCGGGTGTAGGGCGCGGGGCGGCTGGTGGTGACGATGAGTTTGGCTGGGTCTTTGGGATCGGGAGTGCCGAAGGTGTACGGCTCCCGCGCGATACCGGGGTAGAACTTGCTATCGGCGGAACTCATGGTGAATTCGTAGACCTTGCCCTGGGGCACGCCGGGGTGCTTCGACATCTCGGGCGCCGGGGGGTGAGTTGGGCCGAGGATGAAGTTGCCGTCTACGTTCGCTGGTGGGGTGGCGCCGTCGGGTAGCTCTGTGGCAGTTACGTATCCCGAAGTGTGGGGATCGCGGGTGGGCGGAGTGGGGCGCGCCGCCGGCGTTGTGGCGGTGTTCGACTGGCCACCTGCAGGGACCGCGAGGACAAGGGCGAAGGCGAGAAGGGGGAGCATACGTTCTCGCCGCTTACTTGGCCTGGAACAGGGCGATGGTGCAGCCGGTGGGGTCGTTGAGGACGGTGAAGGAACCGACGTCGGGAATCGGGTGCGGGCCCATGAGGATGGTGGCGCCGAGGGCGCGTGCTTTGTCGGTGGACTCCTGAATGTTGCTGACGCCGACGTAGCTGAGCCAGCCAGGTTTGCCGTCGGGCATCGACATCATGCCACCGCCGGGACCTTCAGAGGGCTTGAAGGTGCTGTAGATGCCGGATGGGACCATGCTCATGTCCTGAAATTCCCAGCCGAAGAGTTCACCATAGAAGGCCTTGGCTTTGGCGAGGTCGGGCGTGTTGAGTTCGAGATGGACGAACGGATTGGACATCGTGAGGCTCCTTTGCGCGGAGAAGTATGTGCCCGCCGGGCGACGTTCATGCTAGTCCACGCGGGAGTCCTGGCGCATGTTTTTCCGGAGAAAGACAAAGGCCCCTCTGCTGGAGCGAGAGCAGAGGGGCCAGGGCGTTGATGGATGGGTTTGGAGCTATTGGACGGTGATGGTGTAGTCCTTGCGCTGGAGCGAATTGTCTTCGCCGGCGGCGTAGATCGAGACGTGATGCGTTCCGGCGGTGAGGGTGATGGTGGTGTCGAGGAAGGCGTAGTGGGAGAAGTCGCGCGCGAACTGCTGATACTTCTTCACGCCGTCCACCCAGAGCTCCATGCGGTGCATGAAGGGCGCTCCTGC
>JAOAPJ010000164.1 GCA_025462805.1 Acidobacteriaceae bacterium | reverse complement strand
GCAGGTCAGCCAGCGTCACCGCGTCGCGCCGCTGGTGGAAGGATGTGTTCTCGTCCACCGCGATGCTCTGGTCCACTCCATCGAGCCGGTGCACCTGGATCCGCGTTCCGGCAATGGATGTGATCTTGCCCGCACTCCACGTCTTGCCCAGATCCTCGCGGGCTTTCCGGACCTCTTCGGCAGGCACATCGATCAGAATCGCTGCCCCCGCCGTCTTCTTCTTGTCATCCAGGTTGCCAGCCGCAAACACCATGTCCCCTGTCTGAATTTCGCTGGGCCGCACCACATCGCGACCTCGCATGATGCGCGTGTTCACACCGTAGAGCACCTGCCACTGCTGGCCACCGTCGGTTTTCAACGTCAGGCTGCCGTCATTCTTTCCCTTGGGCCGGGCCGACATGACCGTGCCGCGGACCGTGCTCTCGCGCGAGAACTGCGCCCAGCCCTGGTCATCATCGTCCCGCTGTTGCCCATAGGCCGGAGCCGCCACGAGTACAAATGCACAGAGCACAATCCACAAACTCCAGGAACGTCCGGCTGGGGATGAAAACATGTCGGGTTCGCCTCCATAGACGAGGATGCTTCGGCAAAGGACGCGCCTCGCGGGTCAACCTTCTATTTTCCCCCTGTACGCCAATTGAGGTGATTTGTCTGTTCGGCCGCCGTCCCTGATCCAGGCAAACCCAGGATGGAACCTTAGGATGATGAAAGTTGCGGAAGAGTGCCATCGCGGGAGCCCCCTCCAGCATCAATATTGCGGTTGTAGTGCGTTCGCCTCGTGCTGCCGTTTCGGGCGGCCCGGCCCCCAAGGAGATCGCATGTTTTGTTCAGGTTGTGAACGGGAAGTGCTAGGCTGTGCGAGCAACGTCGGCCCTACCCATGCGCTCTTACTGCGAGGGACCCACGAACGGAATGGCAACAGCAGTCGAACTCAGCGCGCCTGGCCTGCTTAGCGCCTTCCGTGCCACGCGTCAGCAGAGCCTTGCGTTATGCGAGCCGCTCTCGCCGGAAGACATGATGGTGCAGAGCTGCGACGAGGCCAGTCCAGCCAAGTGGCACCTCGCGCATACGACCTGGTTCTTCGAGACCTTCATCCTGCGCGAATACCTCGCCGGCTATCGCCCCTACGACCCTGACTTTCTCTGGCTGTTCAACAGCTATTACAACGACGTCTCCGCCCAGCCGGAGAAGAAGCTGCGCGCCTCCTTCTCGCGCCCTTCGCTGGACGCGATCCTCACCTACCGTACGCACGTGGACGAGGCAATCGCTCGGCTGGAAGCGCAGCCCATGCCGGAAGAAGCGGCACGCCGGATTGAGCTGGGCATCCATCATGAGCAGCAGCACCAGGAGTTGCTCTGCTATGACATTAAGCATGCCTTCTGGAGCAACCCGCTCCATCCCTTCTATCGAGAAGGCCCCAGCTTCAAAGAAGGGACCGCCTTGGCCGCTGCGGCCCCGCCGCTCCGCTGGCTCCATTTCGAAGGCGGCCTGACCGAGATCGGACACTCCGGCGACAGCTTCGGCTATGACAACGAGTCGCCGCGACACAGAGTCTTTCTCGAGCCGTATGCGTTGGCGTCGCGCACGGTCACCTGTGCCGAATACCGCGCTTTCATGGAGGATGGCGGCTACCGGCGGCCAGAGCTCTGGCTCTCCGAGGGCTGGGACACCGTGCAAGCGCAACAGTGGCGCGCGCCGCTCTACTGGCGCGAGGTCGATGGCGCATGGATGATCTACACCATGCGCGGGCTGCGGCCGCTGAGCGAGCTCGAAGCCACGCCCGTCTGTCATGTGAGCTACCTGGAAGCAGAGGCCTTCGCACGCTGGTCGGGCAAGCGCCTGCCCACCGAGGCGGAATGGGAGGCAGCGGTCGCCGCGCGGATGCCCGCGGCTCCTGCAGAGGCAAACATGCCGGCGGCTGGCACAGACGCCAACATGATGGAGAGCGGCACCTTCCACCCGGTCGCCGCAACTGGCACGGGGGACGATCTGGAGCAGGTCTTCGGCGATGTGTGGGAGTGGACCCGCAGCGCTTACCTTGGCTATCCCGGCTACCATGCACCCGATGGGGCGCTGGGGGAATACAACGGCAAGTTCATGGTTAATCAGATGGTGCTGCGCGGCGGCTCTGCCGTTACGCCTCGCTTGCACATTCGTTCCACCTATCGCAACTTCTTCTCGCCTGCCACACGCTGGCAGTTTGCGGGCATCCGCCTGGCGCATGACCTATCCCCGAAGGCCACGTTGCCGATGCGGGGGAAGGCAGTATACCGATGAATGCAGTCACTTTACCCCAGTTGCCTGAGGCCGCCTACACTCCCCTCGGCTCCGAGGTCTATCGCGGCCTCACCGCGCGGCCGCGCACCCTTAGCCCCTGGCTCTTTTATGACCAGCAAGGCTCCGAGCTCTTCGAACAGATCACCGAACTCGATGAGTACTACGTCACACGCACAGAACGGAGCATCTTCGCATCACAGGCGGACGCCATCATCGCCGAGGCCGCCGCGCCCACTGCGCACGGCATGCAGCGCGACCTCACCATGATCGAACTCGGTGCCGGCACTGCGACCAAGACCGGACTTCTGCTCAAGGCCGCGGTGCGTCGCCAGGAGGCCGTCACCTACTACGGAATCGATGTGTCCGATACGGCGCTCGAAGCCGCCCGCGACCACCTCACAGCCATCCCCGGCGTCACCTTTGCATCGCGGGTCGGCGACTACACCAATGGACTCGGCGAGATCCCGGCCGACGGCACCCGCCGCCTCGTCCTCTACATCGGCTCCAGCATCGGCAATTTCGAGCCCGCCGATGCCCGCCAGTTGCTCCGCGGTGTCTCACGGCAGCTTGCCCCGGGTGACATGCTGCTGCTGGGCGTCGATCTGGTGAAGGACATCCCCACCCTGATCTCGGCCTACGACGACGCGAGCGGCGTCACCGCCGCCTTCAACCGCAACGTGCTGGCGCGCATCAATCGCGAGTTCGGCGCGAACTTCGACCTGGTGACGTTCCGCCATAAAGTGCGGTGGAACGGCGAACACTCACGCATCGAGATGCACCTCGAGAGCCTGCTCGCCCAGAACGTCCTCATCCCCTCCCTTGACCTTTCGCTCACCTTTCGCCGCGGTGAGACCATCCACACCGAGAACAGTTACAAGTTCACGCTCGACGGCACGCGCCAGATGCTGTCGCAGACCGGGTTCAGCATCGTCAATATCTGGACCGATCCGCGCCGCTGGTTTGGCGTCTTCCTCGCGCGCGTCCACTAAGTCGTTCCCTCCAACCATCACAGCCCTGCCGCGGATCACCGCGGCGGGGCTTTCCATTTTGGGCATGTAACCGTCCGACAGGCCTGAATCCCTGCCCGACGGTAGACAGTTCCTTTGAGGAGTGGGTAGGATGCTGCCGTTTGTCCGACGGAGCCGAAGTCGTCCGCAGACTTGAATCGCGGTCGCTCTCCCACACCAGCCGCGACACCTAACCGGAGATCCCAATGCACGCAGCCGCCCGCCGCTCCCCCGCCCTCTCGATGCGCTTCGCCCTCCGCCTCGCATGCCTCGTAATACTCTGCGTTGCATTCGTCACCGGGGCTCGTGCCGCGGCACCGCCCATCCCTGCCCAGCATGTCCGGATCCACTACTTCAACCCGGACAACACGTACACCGGCTGGACGGTCTACGCCTTCGGCAACACCACCGAGAACACGGGTAACTTCAACGGTGGGCCAGTACAACTGACGGGAGTCGACGACTTCGGCGGCTACTTCGATGTGGGTATCACCGTCGGAGCAACCGATGTCGGCATCATCATCCATCAGGGCAATCTGAAAGATCCCGGTCCGGACGAGCACATCGATCCCGCTACGCAGGGCAATGAATACTGGCAGATCTCCGGCCAGCTCGGCCTCAAGACGACGCGCCCCGTGCTTCCCGTCGGAGCCGACTCGCCGATCCCCGCCGGACATGCGCGCATTCACTACTACCGGCCGGACGGTGACTTCGCCGGATGGGCCGTCTATCCCTTCGGCGCGACCACCGACCCGGCTAATTACTGCAACGTAGAGGATTACGTGTCCGGCTTCGACAGCTACGGCGCCTACTATGACATTGGCGTCGATCCTTCGCTCAACGGCGGCGACCTCGGCTTCATCCTCAACAACTGCGCGCTGGGAGTGAAGGACGTCAATCAGGATCTGCACCTGCAGATCTCACTTCACAAAGAAGCGTGGATCATCTCCGGCGATGCGAACGTGTACCTGACGCAGCCGAGCGCCGCACAATTGCTCAACTCCGTCTTCGGCAAGGAGCAAGCCTACTGGCTCGATCGCAGCCACGTCCTGATCAAGCCGCAGTACCTGCAGAGCGGCAACACCTACGCGCTGAACTCGAGCCTCTCCGGCAGCCTCCAGGTCACCAACACCGGCGTCACCGGCGGGACGATCATCCCGCTCGCCGCAGGCGGCACGCTGAGCCAGGATGAGCTCACCCGCTATCCGCAGCTTGCCGGCTACGCCATACTCACGGTTGCGAATACAGTCCAGCAGAGCACGCTGTTGCAGGCGCTCACCGGACAGCTCGCTGTCTCCGTCACCGGCTCGGACGGTACGCTCGTCTACGCCACCGGCGTCCAACAGGCAGGCGCGCTCGACGATCTCACGTACTACGGCGGCAAACTCGGCGTCATCTTCAACCACAACGGCAACTCAGGCTCGGGCTGGAGCGATGACGCAGGCTATCCGGTCAACCTGACGCTGTGGGCTCCGACCGCGCAGAAGGTCTCCTTGCTGCTCTATGAGCACGCCGGCGATGCCTCACCCATTGCGACCGTGCCGATGCACAGCCACAATGGCGTCTGGGTGGCAGATGGCGACTCAAGCTGGCCCGGCCTCTACTACCTCTACAGCGTGCAGGTCTACGTCCCGACCGATCGCGCCGTGGACACCAACCTCACCAGCGATCCCTACTCCATCGACCTCGCCATCAACGGCACCAAGAGCCGCATCACCGATCTCGAATCCGCAGCGACCAAGCCGCCTGCCTGGGACTTCCAATCCTCACCCGCACTCCGCAGCCTGAACGACCTGAGCATCTACGAGCTGCACATCCGCGACTTCAGCATCGGCGATGCTACGGTTCCCGCAGAAGACCGCGGCACCTATGATGCCTTTGCCGACTTCGGCTCTGCCGGCATGCGTCACCTCCGCACGCTTGCAAACAGCGGACTGACGGCCGTGCACCTGTTGCCGTCCTTCCACTTCGCCAGTGTGAATGAGGACAAGTCCACCTGGCAGACCACCGGCGACCTCAGCGGCATCGCGCCAGGCAGCGATCAGCAGCAAGCCGCGGTCACGGCTATTCAGAGCAAGGACGGTTACAACTGGGGCTACGACCCGGTCCACTACATGGCGCCCGAGGGCAGCTATGCCATCAATCCCGACAACCGCGTCCGCGAATACCGCACCATGGTGCAGGGTCTGCATCGCACCGGACTCCGCGTCATTCAGGATGTCGTCTTCAATCACACCAGCGCTGCCGGCGAATCCACTAACTCGAACCTCGATGAGGTGGTGCCCAACTATTACCACCGCCTCGATGCCGACGGAAACATCCTGACCGGCTCCTGCTGCCCCGATACCGCCAGCGAACACCGCATGATGGAGAAGCTCATGATCGATACCCTCGTGCTGAATGCGCGCGAGTACAAGATCGACGGCTTCCGCTTCGACATCATGAGCTTCCACTTCACCTATAACATGCAGCACCTTCTCGCCGCGTTGCACGCGCTCACCTCGCAGCGCGATGGCGTCGACGGCTCGAAGATCTACGTCTACGGCGAGGGCTTCAACTTCGGCGACACCGTCAACAACCAGATCGG
>JAOAPJ010000144.1 GCA_025462805.1 Acidobacteriaceae bacterium | reverse complement strand
TTCGCTGGACATTTCGAGCGAGAAGATGCCTACCACCTTGCCGTCTTCGAGCGCGGCGCGTTGCGCGATATTGATAGCCCAGGCCGTCTTACCCATGGAGGGGCGGGCGGCAATGATGATGAGCTCGGCTGGCTGTAGACCGCTGGTCATACGGTCGAAGTCCTTGAAGTGCGTGGCCAGGCCGGTGACCTCGCGCTTCAGCTTCCAGATGTTGTCGATAGTGCCGAAATGCTGCTTGACGATTGAAGGAATGTTCGAGAAGTCGCGGGTAAGCCCGCGCTCGGAGACCTCGAGCAGAGCGCTCTCGGCGGCGTTCAGGACCTCGAGTGCGTCTTCGGATTGATCGACCGCCTGCGTCATCGCTGTGTTGCAGACGTGGATGAGCTGGCGCAGCAGCGACTTGTCCTTGACGATGCGGACGTACTCTTCGATCGAGATACGGCGCGGCAGGCCCTCCGTGAGCGAGGCGATGTAGGCGACGCCGCCGACGGACTCGACCTCCTTGCGGCGCGCCAGCTCTTCAACCAGCGTCACGAGATCGACATGACGGCCGGCGCCGATGAGCTCGTCCATGCGGCCGAAGATGCGGCGGTGCGAGTCGAGCGAGAAGTCGTCGGCGGTGAGCTTCTTCTCGGCGGCTTCGTGGTAGTGCGCGTTCTCAAGCAGGATGGCGCCGAGGATGGAGCGCTCGGCATCGGGACTGGCGGGCATGCCGCGCTCTAGGGCGATGTCAGGAAATGCGGCCATGGAGTCTCTATGTTGCGCCACTTCACGGCATGCATCCAGTCCCCGATTTCCTTGCCCGTCCACACCGAGATTCGTTCCTTGTGGATTACGCGTCCGCATCCCGGCGGTTACCACTCGCGCTGTATCATCGAGGGTGGAGATCGCCGTCCCATGCCGTTTCGTTATCTTGGCTATGCCGTCATCGCCGCCGTCGTAAGCCTGTCCTGCACTGGCGTTTTTGCCCAATCCGCTGAGCCCTCACCGGATACCGCAGCCATGCAGAAGATCGAAGACTCCTGGGACGCGGCCGTCGCCAAGCATGATCAGTTTGCGCTCGAGAACCTGCTGTCGCGGGACTACGTCGGCATCGGCGCGGATGGCGATGTGACCACGCGCAACCAGCAGATTGCCCATTTGTTTGTCGCGGGTGCGGAGCCGTTGACGCTGACGCAAAAGGTGATTGGCGCGCGAGTGCTGGGCGAACTTGCGGTGGTGAACGGCACCTACGTGATGCACTGGAAGGGCGAAGGCGATCCGGTGAACGAGAAGGGCGTCTTCACGCACGTCTTCCGGAAGAACACGATGGGCAACTGGCAGTGCATCAACTCGCAGCGCACAGTGGTGGCCACCGAGGAAGAGCGGAAAAAGGCAGCGGTGAAGACGAAGAGCAATGCGACGCTTCCGCTGCACATTCCGCTGGTGTACAGCGGCGCGAAGAGTACGCAGGCACCCCCGCCTGCGGGCGCGGACAAGCCTCAGCCCTGAGAGCGTAGCCGGCCTTACGAGCCCGCGATCGCTCCGCTGATGGCCTGCGCAGCATCGGTTCGGCGGCGGCTCTGGATCTCGATGTAGACGTGGATCAGGGAGAGTGCTGCGGGCGTGACGCCGGGGATGCGGCTGGCCTGACCGACGGTCTGTGGACGCACCCGCATCAGCTTCTCCTGCATCTCGCGTGACAGGCCGCTGACGTTCTGGTAGTCGAACCACTCGGGAATGCTCTGGCTCTCGGCGCGCTTAAGGCGCTCAATGGAGCGGCGCTGCTGGTCGAGGTAGCCGGCATACTTGATCTCCGTCTCGACGGCGCGGAGCTCGTTGCGCGCGCGGGCGGTGAGTGAATCCCCATCGAGCAATGGCTCGAGCAGGATGCGGGTCTCTCCGCTCATGGGGAGTGCCTGGACGAGTGGGCGCAGCCGATCGATCGTGACCTCGGGACGCTTGAGCAGTTGGGCGTGGCTCTGGCCGGAGATGCTCTCGGGATCAAGCGAGAGCTCGGGGAAGGCAGCGGCGACGCGGTCGGCGTCAATGCGTGTGGTCGAAAGCAGTTTCTCCATGGTGACGGCGCGCTGCTGCCTTGCCTCATAGGCGTCCCAAGCCGCCGTGTCGATAAGCCCGAGGCGACGGCCGTAGGGGGTGAGGCGGCGGTCGGCGTTATCGATTCGCAGGTGGAGGCGGAACTCAGCGCGCGAGGTGAACATGCGGTAGGGCTCGTTGGTGCCCTTGCTGATGAGATCGTCGATGAGGATGCCGGTGTAAGCCTCGGTTCGGTCGAGCGTGAATGGAGCCTCACCTCGAACCGCAAGCGCCGCGTTGATGCCGGCCATGAGGCCCTGGCAGGCGGCCTCCTCGTAACCGGAGGTGCCGTTGATCTGTCCGGCAAGGTACAGGCCGGCGATGGACTTGATGCGCAGGCTACGATCGAGCTCGGTTGGATCGATGGCGTCGTACTCGATGGCGTAGCCCGGACGCAGCATCTCGGCGTTCTCAAGGCCGGGAATGGAACGCACCACCTGCCACTGCACGTCCATGGGCAGAGAGGTGGACATGCCGTTGACGTAGACCTCGTGCGTATCCAGCCCCTCGGGCTCGAGGAAGAACTGGTGCTGCTCCTTGTCCGGAAAACGGACGACCTTGTCTTCGATTGAGGGACAGTAGCGCGGGCCAACGGCCTGTATCTGGCCGGAGTACATGGGCGAGCGCGTAACGTTCTCGCGAATGATGCGCAGCGTCTCCGGAGTGGTGTAGGCGATGTGGCAGGAGACCTGACGCTGCGGCAGCGTGGTGGTGCGGAAGCTGAAGGGCGTCGGGTCCGGGTCGCCGGGCTGCTCGGCGAAGCGCGACCAGTCGATGCTGCGGCCGTCCAAGCGCGGTGGCGTACCGGTCTTGAGCCGGCAGCCACGTAGGCCGAGCCGCTTCAGGCTTTCGCCGAGCAGGAGGCTGGGTGGCTCACCGCTGCGACCGGCGGGGTACTGCTCCTCGCCGCAGTGGATGAGGCCGTTCAAAAACGTGCCCGTGGTGATGACGATTGCGGCGGCCTGGACGGTGCGCCCATCACGCAGCTTGAGTCCGTGGGCGCTGCGGGTGCCGTCATCCGCCGCGTCGATCAGCAGGTCAATCACCTCGCCCTGCTTGATGTAGAGGCCGGGTTGCGCTTCAAGTACCTGGCGCATCTTGACGCGGTACTGCTGCTTATCGCACTGCGCGCGGGGCGACCAGACAGCGGGGCCGCGCGAGGTGTTGAGCAGGCGGAACTGGATGCCCACGGCGTCGGCCACCTCGCCCATGATGCCGCCGAGCGCATCGACCTCGCGCACCAGGTGGCCCTTGGCGATGCCGCCGATGGCGGGATTGCAGGACATCTGCGCGATGAGGTCGAGGTTGAACGTGTAGAGCGCCGTCCGCAGGCCCATGCGCGCGGCCGCCATCGCGGCCTCGCACCCAGCGTGGCCGGCGCCGACCACGGCCACATCGTATTGTTCGGTGACGGGCATGAAGCGAGTCTGGTCCTTATTCTAAATCCCCCTGTAAATTGGGTGCCGACCGAAGAAAGCAGATCCCTCCACTCCGCCGCGCCGCGGGTCGGGATGGCCGGTCAATGAAGAATGAAGGGGCTGGCTCGAATACGAATATTCAGAAGCGCAGGCGGGCAACGAGCTCGAGTTGCCGTTCGCGATAGAGATTCGTGCTGTTGCTGTTGGTAACGGTCCTGAAGGTGGGCTGGTAGGTCAGCACCGGATCGGTATCCACGCTCGAGGCTCCGCTGATCATGTAGCCGGTGGTGCTGATCTGTGTGACGTTTTGATGGTTGAGCAGGTTGAAGCCCTGCATCATGATCTCGAGGCGCGTCTTGTCGCTCAGGGTGAGAGTGCGGGAGGCACGGAGGTCGATGCTGTAGGTTCCCGGATACCGATAGGTGTTGCGGCCGACCTCGGGAATGCGCGCGTCTCCGCCTGAGCCATTGATGCTGGCGCCGATGCCGCTGAGTTTCTGCGAGTGCCCGAACGCATCCGTGTAGCGCACGTAGGGGATCGCACCCGAGGTGCGCAGCGAGTAGGGCAGCCCCGTCTGCGCGGCCATAGTGGGCGCCAGCGCATATCCATTGGCAAGGGCCCCGAGCCACCCGTGACGCTTCCAGCGCGCACGCACGATGATGCCGGCGGTCGCACGCTGACGCACGTCGAAGTTCGAGTCGGCGAACTCGAGCCTGAGATTGCTGGGGTCGAGCACGTCATTGGTATCGCTGAAGGTGGTCTCGTTCTGATTGTCGTCCTGCGCGTGGGCGAAGGTGTAGCTGGCGTGGACGTGCAGCCAGGGCCCGCCGCTGTGTGTGGCTTTGATCACGATGGCCTGGTAGCGGGAGCCAGTGATGCTGGCAATATCAGTGATCGATCCGTAGCTCGTATTCGGCCGTTGGGTGAACAGGTGGGTCGCGTAGGTGGGCTGCTTGAGTGGGCCGAGGTGCTGCGGGTCCTTGATCGTGTAGGTGATGGGGACGGCGGTTGCGATATCGATGTTGGTATCGATGAAATTTGGCAGGTCCTGACCGGTGCTGCGCAGATAGCTGACGGTGATTTCGGTGTTGCGCGAGATGCGTTGCGCCAGCGATGCCTCTTCCTGGGTGATCTGCGGATTCTGGAAGTGCGGATCGAAGTAGACGGCGTTGGGCTTCTGCGGCACAACGACTCTACCGGTGAAGATGTAGGGAAAGATGGGCGCGCCGGCATCGCCTGGGCGGAAATAGTAACCGAGCTGGCCGGCTTGGGAGCCGGTCTGTGAAAAAGCGGCGAATATGGTCGAGTTGATGATGCGCCCAAAGTAGACGCCGTAACCACCCCGGACCACGGTGTTGCCCTTGCCTGTGAGGTCATAGGCTATGCCAACACGCGGACCGTAGTTGTTGCGATCCTGCGGAAGAGAGCGGGTCTGCGGCAGCGCGGGATTGGCCAGCAGCTTGTTCTGTGGCGGGAGCTGCTCGTACTCATATCGGATACCGTAGGAGAGAGTCATGCGGTGCCCGAGCTTCCACGCATCACTCACGAAGGCGGCATAGTCATTGGTGTCGAAGCTGAAGACCTGCGGCCCAAGCAATTGCGTGTAGTAGCTGAAGCACGGCGAATTTCCGAGGCCGCTGGCCGCCGCGTCGCAGCGGCTGGGGGCGAGAGCGTCCGAGGCGAAGTTGAGCAATGACGAGTAGGAGTAGGTGCCGTTGCCGTCGTAGATGCTGTTGATCCCGTCGAGCACATGATTGAAGTCGTAGCCTGCTTTGTAAATGTGCCTGCCGCGCACGTAGCTGAGCGTGCTGGCCACTTGTGTGCGGTGCTCATCGGGCATCGCGGCCCGGTCCATCGTGGCGGGCTTGCCGATGCGCAGGCCGGTGCCGGAGCCGACCAGCGTGATCTGCGGCGAGCGGCCGTAGGCATTGTGGCTGAAGGGTTGCTCGAAGTTGGACGGCGATGTGCTGAACTGCGACTCGAAGTCACGCCCATACTGCACGCGCAGTTCGTGCATCAGGTTGGCGGTGAGGAAAGTGTTCCAACGCGCGACCAGCACATCGTCCGTGACGTGATCGTCTCCGAAGCTGGAAATACCGTAGCTGGTTGCCGTCTGGGTGAGGGCGCCGTGAGGCGAGCTCCAGCGGAGGAAGTTGTATTGAACAGATACGTGATTCCGGTCGTTAAACTGCCAGTCGACCTTGGGGAACAGGATGAGCTGGCTGGCACTGCGCGGGACGAGTCCGGTCTCGCCCATGATACCGCTGACGAACTGCTGGTACTGCTCGAGCGCGTAGCTGGGCAGCGGCACGCCGAGCCGCTGGCGCAGCGTCTCGAGTTCGGATGAGGTGAGTGCGCGGTCGAAGAACTTTGTGATGTTGCCGGGACGCGAGACGGCCGGGAAGTTGCGGCGGAACTGGTCATAGGTGAAGAACCAGAAGAGGCGCTGTCGCCGCAGCGGGCCGCCGGCCGCGATGCCCCATTGCTGGCGGGTATCCGTGGGTGCGACGGAGACGCCGGTGACGGTGCCGTCTGGCTGTAACTGCGCCAGTTGCGTGAACGGGTTGCGTGCGCCCCAGCGGTTGTCACGGTCGAAGAGAAAAGCGTTGCCGTGCAATGCATTGGTCCCGCTTCGCGTGACCGTGTTCACCACCCCGCCCGCGGCACGCCCGTACTCGGCGGAGTAGTTTGAGGTGTTCACCTGGAACTCCCGCACCGAGGCCTGGCTGGCGAAGTACGCGGTGCGGGTGCGGCCGCGCTCCTCGGAGAAGAAGGCCTGGTTGTTGTCCGCACCGTCGAGCGTATTGTTGTTCAGCAGCACGCTAATGCCGCGGAAGCTAAGCAGCCCGTAGCCCTCCTGGTCCGGCACCACGCCGGGCGTGAGCAGTGCGAAGTAGGTCCAGCGGCGGCTGTTGCTGGGCAGTTCGTCGATGGCGGCTTGGTCGATGTTGGTAGAGAGGGCCGGGTTGCTGAGGTCGAGGACGACGCCGGGCTCGCGCACCTCGACTGTCTCTTCTGCATTGGCAATGGTGAGTTGCGCCGAGAGTGGCGTGAAGCGGCCGACCTGAACCATAACTTGTGTCACATGCACGCGCACGAACCCAGTCTGGGTGATCCAGGCGTCGTAGATGCCCGGCGGCAAGCCGAGGAAGCGGAAGCTGCCGTGTGCGTCGGTGCGGGCCTGGTAAACGTGTGCCGTGTCTGCGCTGGTGAGGTCGATCTCTGCATCTGCTGCAGCGCCGCGAGGGTCGACGACGATGCCGCCTATGACGCCCTCGGTGGTGGACTGGGCCTGAAGAGGCGATGCGCTGAGCGCCGCGGCGAGACTACTTAGGGCGATATGCCGGCAGGCCCGTCTCCAACGCGCGCCGCAGCCCGACATGGCCCGTGCTCCTGAGGCAAGATGCTACCCCTGCCGGTCTGACGCCGGCCCTCTTTCGATCATGCGGGAGCCAGTGCATCCGTTCCATGCCCCATTGGTGGTGCCTCATGGCCGGAATGGCTCCTTCTCACGGGCGGCTGCTGAGCAGCTTAAGGACGGCCAGATGCAAGGTGCGGCGAACAACGAAGCCCTCCTGCCGATAGATTCGCATCGCTGCTTTGTTGGTTTCAGAGACGGTCAAGAATGGCAATCCATCCTGGGCATAAATGCTGCGTGTGACAGCAGCGACAAGGGCTGCGGCAAAACCGCGCCCGCGGAAGTCCGGGTGCGTGCACACAGCGCTCACTTCCGCGAAGCCGGGCGGGGTTAATCGTTGGCCGGCCATTGCCGCGAGACGGCCGTCGACGCGAATTCCCAGAAAGCCGCCGAGGCTGGCAGTTTGCGCGCGAAACGGCC
>JAOAPJ010000114.1 GCA_025462805.1 Acidobacteriaceae bacterium | reverse complement strand
GTTGGTTGCGGAGGTGAAGCGTGTCTCGCTGGTGGTGTGGCTGGCGATCTCGAGCATGAGGAAGTTGCGATCGCGCGTCTTGCCGGCGCCGATGTTGAAGCGCTCGTCCGGCTCCTCGAAGAGGAGGACATCTGCCGATTGCGGCTGACCGAGGGTGTGGCGGTGGAGCTGGTGCTGGCGCTTGGTCTCCTCATCTTCGACCGTATAGAAGAGGGTGACGTTGTCATTGGCCCAGACCAGCGAGCCGACGCGCTCGGCGGTGTCGGTCAGGGTCTCGCCGGTGCGCAGGTCCTTCATGTGCAGCGTGTACTGGCGGAATCCGGTGTGGTCGACGGAGTAGGCGAGCAGGTTCTGGTCTTCGGAGAGTGCGAACGCTCCGAGTGACATGAAGGGGTGGCCCTTGGCCAGCTCGTTGCCATCCAGGATGACTTCTTCGGGGGCCTCCATGCTGCCGCGGCGACGACAGTGGATGGCGTACTGCGAGCCCTCGATGGTGCGCGTGTAGTAGTAGTGGCCGCCGTATTCGTACGGGTAGGTTTCGTCGGTCTCTTTGATGTGGCTGAGCATCTCGCGATAGAGGGTCTCCTGCAGAGGCTTGGTGGACTCCATCCAGGCCTCGGTATAGGTGTTCTCTGCTTCGAGATAGCGGGTGACTTCCTCGGATTGTTTGTTGCGCAGCCAGGCGTAGTCGTCCTGGAGCGTGTGTCCATGGACGGTGGTTGGGGCAGGCTCCCGGCGGGCGATGGGCGGGGTGATCTCTGACATGGAATCAGGATATCGCTCTCGAAGCGGCGTGTTTTGGTTGCCTGAGCGGGAGAGGTTTCTCTAATTCCATGAAGCGGTTTCCTTGAAGTTGGGGCAACGAAAAACCCCGGGAACGGCTACTTATCTAGTGGGCGAAGCGAAGTGAGCGCGCGTGTTTGCGGCGCGAGAGTATGCGCGACCGGTTGCGCGCCACGCTGTCCGAGTGGGCAGGGTGGTGTGCCGCCTGACGCGACGCCGGGGATCGGCATTAACGAACGAGGGCAGTAACGAACGAGGAGGGTGGAATGAAGGCAAATCGAATGTGGAATCTGGCAGTAGCTGCTGCGCTATGCACAGCTCCGATGTGGGCACAGGCCCCCGGCGGTGCTCCGGGTGGCGGTACGCAATCGCAGTATCCGGCGGCTGGATCGGGCCAACAGAGCGGACCGGGCAGCACGGCGGCGGGGCAGGATCAGCCGGGCGCGTCTGCCAGCCTGGGCGGTCCCGACGCAGACAAGGCATTTGTGAAGAAGGCGCTGGGCGGCAGCATGGCTGAAGTCGAGATGGGCAAGCTGGCTCTGCAGAAGAGCAACAACGAGCAGGTGAAGCAGTTTGCGCAGAAAATGGTCGACGATCACGGCAAGATGATCGACCAGATGAAGCCCGCGGCCGACGCGATGGGCGTGAAGGTGCCGACCCAGCCGCCCGCTGGTGAGATGAAGAAGATGGAGAAGATGAAGAGCCTGTCCGGCGACGCCTTCGATCAGGCTTACATCAAGGACATGGTGGCAGATCACAAGAAGGACGATAAGGAGTTTAAGCAGGAAGCGCAGTACACAAAGAATCCTCAGTTGAAGGAACTGGTAACTCAGTCTGATCAGACGATTGAGGAGCACCTGCACATGGCAGAGCAGCTTGCACAATCGAGCGGCACGCAGAAGGCAAAGATCTGACCAGGATAGAAACAGAGATGTAAAGAAGAGGCGAAACAGGCTGCCAAAGGAGGGGCGCGGATGCGCCCCTCTGTTATTGTCAGCGCGTCTTTTTGACGGCTCCTTGATGGCGGGTGTTCTCGCGGGCGGAACTTGCGCTAACGATAGAATGATGACAATGCCCGTTCGCCGTTATTGCGTTCTAGCGCTGCTGGTCTGCTGGTTCGCCTGCTGTGGACTGCGCGCTGAACAGGTCGACAAGCTTCCCCCGCCTGCGAACTACGTCAACGACTTCGCGCATGTGCTCTCCCCCCAAGTTGTGAGCCAGACTGACGAACTTTGCAGCCAGCTGGAGCAGCGGGCGCACGCGCAGCTCTTCGTCGTGACGATTCGCTCGCTTGAGGGTGAGCCGCTCGAGCAGTTTGCGAACGATCTCTTTCACAAGTGGGGGATCGGCGATAAGAAGACGAACCGCGGCGTTCTGTTCCTGCTGGCGACTGAGGAGCATCGCGGCCGCATCGAGGTGGGGCTGGGGCTGGAAGGGGTCATTACCGACAGCGTCGCGGGCCGCATCGGGCGCGGGCTGCGGCCGGCGATCCAGAGCAACGACTTCAATACAGCGGTGCTCGATGGCAGCCGCGAGCTGGCTGGAGTGATTGCGGCGGATGCGAAGGTGTCGCTGGATAACACACAGGCGTTGCCGGCGGAGCAGGCGGCGCGGCCGCAGCCCGGCTCGCATATCTTTGGCTTTCTTTCGCTGCTGCTGATCTTTCTGCTGCTTTCGCGGGTGTTTGGCCGGCGGGGCCGCGGCTACTATGGCGGTTATTGGGGAGGCGGCGGCGGTTTCGGGGGTGGCGGTTGGGGTGGTGGGGGTGGCGGCGGCGGTGGATTTGGTGGCGGTGGCGGTGGTGATTCGGGTGGTGGCGGGGCCTCGTTTTGAGTGAAGGCAAGGCAGTTCTGCGAGAGCAAGGGAGCGAGAACGAATGAGACGTGGCATGGGGTTGGTGGTAGGGCTCGTGGTGGTGGTGTTCGTGGCGCTGCTAGTGGGTGGCAGCTATGTGAGCTCGAAGAACCAGATGGTGGCGAGGGATCAAGACGTGAAGGCGTCGTGGTCGGATATAGACACGACGCTGCAGCGGCGCGCCGACCTGATCCCGAACCTGGTGGAGACGGTGAAGGGGTATGCCAAGCACGAGGAGACGGTGTTTGCGGACATCGCGAATGCGCGGGCCGGCCTGTTGAATGCGCACTCGCCGGAGGAGAAGATCCAGGCGAACGGGCGGCTGGACAGCGCTCTGGGGCGGCTGCTCGCCATCTCCGAGGCCTATCCGGACCTGAAGGCGAACCAGAACTTCCTGTCGCTGCAGGACCAGCTGGAGGGGACGGAGAACCGCATCCAGGTGGCGCGCCGCCGATACAACGAGAAGCTGCGCGACTACAACACGTTCATCCAGCAGTTCCCGAACAGCCTGTGGGCAGGGATCGCGGGATACCACCCGAACAATGCGTACTTCCAGGCTTCGGAGGGCTCACGCACCGCGCCGGCAGTGAAGTTCTAGGCATTTGCCATGCAGGCGGGCGCGCCGGTGGCGCGTACTGTTGGGTTCGCTTCCTTTGGTCGCTCACGGATGGTGGGGCTCCAGTTGAAGTGATGAGCGTTCGAATCGCCCACGAGGGCGAACGAAAGAGGCTGGGCTAAGGTGCGGAAGGGGCTGCCGGGAGGCAGCCTCTTTTGTTGTGTGTAGCGTGCTTCCTTCTTGCCGGCGGACGCGCCGGTGGCGCGTTCTGTTGGGTTCGCTTCCTTTGGTCGCTCACGGAGGGTGGGGTGGGTGAGACTGGCCAGGACAATCGCTCCGCTCTGCCGGTTTCGCTTGCGCGAGACGGCTGCGGTTGAGAGGACGAGGGGTTGTCAATCGTCTGTGAACGCGGAGACGCTAGGCTGAGATGCGGAAGGGGCTGCCGGGAGGCAGCCTCTTTTGTTGTGTGTGGCGTGCTTCCTTGTTGCAGGCGGGCGCGCCGTCGGGTAATGGACGAACCCGACATTCCTCCTCTGGCTAGCGCTTCATCGGCTTGTTTTTGGACTTGGGGATTTTGCCAATGCGCGGGTCGCTGCGCAGGACAAGCTCGCAGGCGCGGAGGGCGGCGCTTTCGAAGTCGGGCGCATCGGCGGGCAGGATCTGCCAGCCGGTGGTGGG
>JAOAPJ010000093.1 GCA_025462805.1 Acidobacteriaceae bacterium | reverse complement strand
CGCTGCGTGAGGCCGCATACCGGGCGAAGCTGTCGTTCCAGCCTGGGCCGAGTAGACCTGCAAGGGAAAAGCCGGAGCTCACGCCAGCACTGAGGAGCGTCATCAGGGCGCAGCTCCAGAATCGCTTTGTCATCGAGTCACCCGTCGTAGCTCTCATGCTCCTGCGAGCGGCGCACGATCCGCTCCAGATCAACCCTATCCTCTAGCTGGAGGATTTGTTTGCTCCTCCGTGGTTCGCGCGAGCCTGCGCAACCCGCGGAAGGTTCTCTTCGATCCAGCCTGCCAGAGCTTCAATCTGTTCTGCAACTTCTCGGCCCATCACGGTGAGACTGTAGTCCACTCGCGGTGGAATCACTGGATAGGCTTTGCGCAGAATGAATCCGTCCGCCTCCAGCGCTTGCAGCGTCTGGGCCAGCATTTTTTCACTCATGCCCTCCACCTTCCGACGCAGCTCACTGAAGCGATGTGTGCCTTTCAGAAGCAGGATCAGAACCAGAAAACCCCATCGACTCGTCAAATGTTCGAGCACGCCGCGGGACGGACACGCCGCGCTATAGAGGTCCCCTCTGCGCAACGACGCATCCGGTGAAGTACGCGCCCGGCGAGTTCGCTTCTTGCTTACAGCCATGCTCGTAGCTTACTTCAAGGTGCGTACTTACAAAGAGTTAGCCCATCTCCTATGCTGAATTTGTCCGGCCCGTTCGATCCCATACGTTGAGCCGGGCGTTCAACTCAGAAACCGCGATCATCAGCTTGACGGATCTGCGTAGGGAGAAGAAATGTCTTTAACGAAATCGAGTGCATCGCCAACGCCACAGAGAGATGCCACGATCCTGATTACTGGGGCAACCGGCAACATCGGTCGCCGAATAGCGGAGCTGTTGTCGAAACGTGGTGAAAGATTGCGTTTAATGGGGCGTCGCGTCGAACTCATGCCGCATCTAGCCCGGTCGGAGTGCGTCGTCGGTGACTACGCGAATCCAGCTTCGTTGGATAAAGTGTTTGAAGGCGTGGATCGCGCCTTTATCGTGTCAGGCTATGCCGAGCCCGGTCGAAGAGCGGAGTTGCACCGGAACGCATTCCAGGCAGCTTCTCGGGCCGGGGTCCGTCACCTCGTCTATCTGTCATTTATGAGCGCATCTCCGCAGTCGAAATTCCCCATGTCACGAGACCACTATCTCAGTGAGCAATACCTGAAGGAAACTGGCATCCCTTTCACCATCCTCCGAGATAGCCTGTATCTCGATCTGATCCCGGAAATGTTCAACGAAGCAGGTATCATGCGTGGCCCCGCTGGCCAAGGCGAGGTCGCCTGGGTCTCCCGCGACGATGTGGCACACGGAGTGGCAGCGGCGCTAGATCCGCGCACATTGTTTCAGGGCACCTACGATGTCACCGGGCCAGAAACATTGACCCTGCAAGAGACCGCCAGGCAGATCTCGCTCCTGGTTGGACGCGAGCTCCGATATCAAGACGAATCCGTCGAGGAAGGGCGCAAGTGGCGGAACGCCCTCGGCGCTCCTGCCTGGGAGGTAGACACTTGGCTCGGCTCCTATGAGGCGATCGCCGCCGGCGAACTGGATACAGTAAGCGACACGGTGCTGCAATTCACCGGGGATCCGCCTCTAGGCCTTTCACAGTATTTCGAAAAACATCCGGAGTTGCTGAACAAGCTGCGTTAGGCAAACCGGAAGTGAGCGGGCCAGCTACAGACCCGCCACTGTAGGCGCTCAGCGGTAGCCGCGCGCGAGGAGGTATTTCGCGCCGGCCTCGAAGGCCTCGGGGCCAGGCACGAAGAACCCGAAGGCATCGGCCAGCCGGCCGATCACATTAAACGAGAAACAGACCGCGAGTGCATCCTCGATCTGTTGGCGCGAAGCGCCGGCAGCGAGGACTGCTCGCATGTCATCCGCGTTTACCGCGTGCTCACGCGTCAGCTTGCCCAGCATCAACAGCGTCGCCCGCAATGGTTCGCCAATCGTAGTGTTGTCGAGGATGGCCGCGCTCTCGAGATCGGACGACAACTCGGAGACCCTTTTCCCGTCGCGATGATATGCCCCTTGCGCGACCGCAAGGTGCGCCTTCGTACAGAACTCGCACTGGTTGGCCTTCGCGACGAAGGCGGCCATCAACTCGCGATCACCAACCGACCACGCGGACGGTCCGCGCATCGCGCCCTGCGTCACTCCCTGCATCGGCCCGCCGTAGAAGTCAGCCCGGTACTTGACCAGCTTGATGACGTCGAGCACCGGCTGCCGCGAGACCATTCGAATGAGCGCGAAAAGTGCCTTCGTACCGAAACCGTGGCCGCTATCGAGGATTCGAAGCCGCATGCTCACTCCTTCCCGGTCGCGGCTTCAAGGGCCGCCAGTGCCGTGTCGTACTGCCGAGTGGCTTGCCCGATCGCGGCGCACACCACGATCTCGAAGACCTGGTCTTCACTGAGGCCCGACATCCTCGCGGCGGTGATGTCCTCGTCGCTCACCCTGTAAGCATGCCTGGCAACCTTGTCGACGAGCGCACCTGGCGATTCGGCGAGGCCGCTGTTGTGGAACGCGGCCTGACGCTCGGAAGGTGACGCCTTACCGGCTCCTTCCAGGATTCGTCTCGCCAGCGCTTCTCGCGCCTGTCTGATATCCGACATGGAGTCTCCTGTCTTTTCTCGTGTCTAGGCCGCGGCAACACGGGCGAACGCCTCTAGGACGCGACCCCAATCACCTTCGGTGTCGAAGATTGCACGCATCTCATCGCGCCGCGCTCCATAGCGATCAAGATGACGATGCTCCAGTTCGACGCGGGTACCATCGCTACCGTCGGCGCTGAAGCGGACCTCGATTTCAGTCTTCAGGGTTGGGTCATACTGCCAGTCGGCGCTGATATCCCACGAGAGGACCAGGCGCGAGTGCGGTTCCCACGCGAGTACGCTGCCCCACTGACACATGCTTCCATCGTCGCCGCGCTCGTACCAGCGCCCCCCGACGTGCGGCTCGATCACCGCGTCCACTGCATTGGCCTTGCCGATTTTGTAGGATGCCAGCGG
This sequence comes from Acidobacteriaceae bacterium, assembly GCA_025462805.1. The sequence goes on along the minus strand of JAOAPJ010000093.1, from coordinate 374 downwards.
CCACCACGCACCCATCTTCTCGGTGAACACCCGCCACGCCACTGCCTGCGGTGCCTGAACGCTCACGACCTTCCGCACGCTGTTCGCATCGGTACCTCTGGTCATCGCCGGCTCTGTCATCGTTTCCTCTCCTTGGTCGCTTCTCGCTCGGCCACTGCCTTAAACGCGATCAGCGCTTCATCCCAGAATCCCTCCAGCCACTTCCGCAGCGACTCAATGCCCCGTGCGTCGATTGCGTAGACCCGTCGCGTACCTTCCGCACGAACAGTCACCAGCCGTGCTGCCTTAAGGATCTTCAGGTGCTGGGAGACTGCGGGGCGACTCACCTCCATCCCTTCGGCGATCTCGCCGACCGAGCGTGCGCCGCCGCGCAG
>JAOAPJ010000072.1 GCA_025462805.1 Acidobacteriaceae bacterium | reverse complement strand
CCGTTCGCCAGCTACCCGGCGTGCAGGACCTCTTCAACCGCAAGGGCCTCATATCGAATGACGGAAAGAAGAAGCAGGCCTTCTCCGTCCTTCAGAAAGCGTACAAGGACCAAACAGTGGGCCGGGCTGAGTGAGGTAGCTAAGGAGATTTCAACGGCCGGTCACCTGCAAGCCCAGCCAAGCGGCCAACTCAGCGGAGTGCCCTCCGGCCACTGGTAGGCCGAGCTCGGCTGCGCTGAGCTACGCTGCTTTGCAGAATCGGTTAGTGGTCATATTTGCCAAAGAGTGCCTGAAACACCGTGTCATAATCCTCCCATTCTGCTGCCTGGAAGCGAGTCGGGATGGAGAACAGCCGTTTTCAGGATTTCATCGGCAACAGTGAACCCATGCGGATGGTCTACGACGCCATCCAACAGGTCGCAGACAGCAGCATCAATGTCCTTATCCGAGGCGAGAGCGGCACCGGCAAGGAGCTGGTAGCGCGCGCGCTTGTCGCCTTGAGCCGTCGAGCGAAAAAGCCATACATCCGCCTGAACTGCGCGGCGCTACCGGAGAACCTGATCGAATCGGAGCTCTTCGGCAGCGAAAAAGGAGCGTTCACCGGGGCTACCGAGTCTCGGCCCGGGCAGATCGAACTGGCCGAGTCGGGCACGATCTTCCTGGACGAGATTGCGACCCTCGGGCTGCCGCTGCAAACCAAGCTGTTGCGTGTGCTGGAGGATCGCCAGGTGCAGCGGCTGGGTGGCCGCTCCATGCGCAAGATCGACTTCCGTCTGATCTGCGCGACCAATGAGCCACTGGAAGAGATGGTCCGCACCGGGCGCTTCCGCGAGGATCTGTATTACCGGATCCACGTTGTCCCCATTCAGATGCCCGCACTGCGGGATCGCACAGGGGACGTCCCGCTTCTATGCGAGCACTTCCTTCAGGTCCACTGCGGAGCAAATGGACTGCCGGTGAAGCGACTTGCCCATGACGCGTTGCAGGTCTTTGAAGAACACGCCTGGCCGGGGAATGTCCGCGAGTTAGAGAACCTGATTCAGCGGCTGGTGGTCACGGTACGGGGAGTGGAGATACGCGCCAGCCATCTCCCGCCCAACCTGCTGGCCCAGAGTGTGGCGCAACAGGAGAGAATCCTGTTGCCAGAGGGCGGCACTGACTTCGACGAGGAGGTTGCGAGCTTGGAGATCGCCTTGTTGACCACGGCGCTGAAGAGAAGCCAGGGCAGCAAGGCCGGTGCGGCTCGGCTGCTGCATCTGGACGGGCAGCGGATCAAGTATCTCTGCCGTAAGTATTCGCTGTAGGCGGGGCGCGATCCGCATGAGTCACTTTCTCACCCATTGGGTGTTTATTTTTGACCTGTGGCTATGTTTCCCGTGATGTCTGGAAGCTGCCGAGCCGCGCGAAACGCCGAAAACCCGCGGAAATCTGCAGAAGAGGCCGGCGTTCGACTTTGGCCCCCGGCATGCATTAGTCAGGGCAAGAAGCTGAAATCACAACCCGAGGGTATGACAATGGCCGTGACAAAGAAGTCGATCGTCAGCAAGTCCGCAGCTCCGACAACGTCCTCCAAAGCCGGTTCCGTGAAGGTCTCCGGAGTCTCCGCTGACAACCTTGCTGCGGCGAAGATCACGGCTGGTCGAGCCATCGCGCTGAAGTCTGTCGTAGCCCGCGGAATCGTCGCCAAGGCAGCGCTGGGCAAGGCGACACTCGGTAAGGCGACCTTAGGCAAGGCGACATTGGGCAAGGCCTCGCTCGGCAAGTCAGCGCTCTAGTCGGATTCCCATCGGAACGCGGGGGCTGCTTTGTCGGCCCCCGCTTTTTTTCCGGCAAGAATTACCAGACGTGAGCCCGAACCAGGTTTGAGAGCACCATTGCGCCGCGCGCAAACAGGCTCCGCCGTGCGCCGAAGATCTTTGCCTGACCAGCCGTCCCAATCGGCAGGTCGCGGTCAGCCTCCGGCAGCGAGATGCGAGCGTAGTAAAACGTGGGCGGTCGCAGGCCCTTGTACGCCTGCGTGGCCACAAGCCCGGGCGGCAAGGGCACCGATCCTCCCTCAAGCCCCGGCAGCGGCAGACGGAGGATCGAGAATCTCCCGGGCAGAGCGAGGGCGACCTCGGAGTTTGGGCGCAGCCGCTCCAACGCCGACGCGGGGAGAAACACCCTGGCCACTCTCGTCCCATCCTCGGCCAGCGACAATAGTGACTCTCCGCCCCTCACGCTCTGTCCCAGCAGCGCATGCGGATCGCGTGTCAGCACAGTGCCGTCTGTCGGTGCGCGGAGCAGCAGCTGCCCCTCCGCGTCGGAGGCGATGCGGGTGGATGCGATCGCTGCGTGCTGGCTGGCGGCTGCGGTGCCGATGCTCCGGCGTGCCAGCTCCGCGTCGTAAGCCTGGTACCGCGCCGCGTCGGAAAGCGCCAGCGCGCCCGCTCCCAGGGAGTCCACTAAGGCGCTCTTTACCTGCAGCAGCGGCGCCCCTTCGCCCACCCGTTGCCCCTCTTCGACGAAGACCGCCTCTACCCTGCCCCCCGCGACGGCGTGCAGGGTTAAGGAGTGGGAAGGCTCGATAACAAAGAGCGCGTTTTCGCGGTCGCGCCAGATGGGCACAAAAAGCAGCACGAGGCAGCCGAGCAGCACCATTGCCGGCAGCGGTCGCAAGGGCATCACCGCTTTGCGATTCTCCCTCCAGAAGCGCACGCAGACGCCGCCAAGCGATCGCAGCCGGGAGCGGAAGATGGTGAAGGCGAGCGCACCGGCCGGAATCAGCGCGAACTCTGCCAGCCAATTGGAGGCGACGTTGTAAGTGAATCGAATGACGAAGAACAGCAACGTGTAGCTGTAAATGCCGGAGATGAGTGCATACAGCGCGAACAGAGGCACCCGCCGGCGCGCGACTACCGGAACGTCTACCGGGAGTTGCAGGACGCGGCGCTGGAACCATCCGGAGAGGAAAGCAGTTGAGCGCTCCTTCAGGTCGGGGATGCCGATCAGCTCGGTGAAGAAGTAGTAGCCATCCAGTTTGATCAGCGGGTTCAGGTTGATCACCACAACCGCGATCCCGGTGATCAGGATAACCTCGTAACTGAAGGTGTGCAGCGCCTGTCCGGGCTGCGTGTTGGTCCAGACGATCATGGCGAGGCCGCAGAACACCAGCTCGATCCAGATACCGGCGATGATCGTTGCCAGCCGCTCGATCTTGGTTGCGGAAATCCAAGTCTCTGTCACATCGACGAAGAAGGCGGGCGTGAGATAGATCAGCATGAGCCCCATGCGATGGACCTCACCGCCAAAGTGCTTGCAGGTGAGCCCATGCGCGGTCTCATGGAAGAAGCCAAGGAACAGAAACAGCGTCCAGAACTGGATCAGGTCGACCAAGCTCTTGCGGGTGAAGTTGTAGTAGAGCGGAATATCCGGGCCGATCACGCCCCATTGCGATGCGAAGACCCCCACCTCAAAGACGAAGAGCAGCACCGCCGCCAGGAAGCACCAGCGGCTATAGATGAAGCCGCCGATGCGGTCGTCCAGCCAGGTGAGATAGCGGTCCGGATCCCAGGCAGAAAAGCTGATGTGGGCGATGTTGATCTTCGATCGGCGCTTCGCCTTGCGGTTCCGCTGTGCGGTCAGCTTCTCATGCAGGGCGATGTTCCTCTCCTGCGGCGACTGGTACCAGAAGTTGACTTCGTCCAGGTTCTCGGCGAACGTGCGCACCTCCGCGGCCGGAAGTGCAGCGCCGGTCTCCTGTTGGAACAGGTCCGCCAGCTCATCGTAGGTGCGCACACCATCAAACAACGATGCGAGCTGCCACTGCGTGGGCGAGAAGCGGAAGAAGTTGCCGGTGCTGCGCTGGAACGCTCCGAAGATGGGCTCGCCGTCCAGGGTATCCTCGCGCACAATCAACTCCGGGTCGATGCACGGAGGGCGAACCCTGGTCAGCCGGGCAAGCGGAATCTCCGGCAGCGCGGCATCCAACGCCTCACTCAGGTTCATCGCGCGGAATGAGCCTTGCCGGCCAAAGTCACCTGCATGGACATGCCCGGCTTCAACAGCGGCGAAGGACGATCGACCGCGCCGATCACCTGGACGCTGTCGCTTGCTGGATCAACCACCGGACTGACACGGAAGATGCGCGCCCGCTGGTGTAGGTCAGGGTAAACGGTGGTGGTGAGCTCAAGCGGTGCCCCGACGGAATAGGCGGCCATCGCGGATTCGGGCACCGTGAACGGGATGCGCAGCGGCGTCTCCGCCGTGATCCAGAACAGGACATCACCCTTCTTCACCTCCTGGTTCAGCCGGAGCGAACGGCGGCCCACCACCCCGGAGAACGGAGCGATGACTCGCGACTGCTCGAGCTGCAGGTCGGCGGCGCGCAGCTCTGCCTCCGCAGCGGCTGCATCGGCGCGGCTCCGGGCCAGATTTGCGATCACCTCGTCCAGCTTGTACTTCACATGCTCCCAGTTCTCTTCGCTGACGATCTTTGCATCGCGCATGCCGTCGGCCCGGCGCAGATCCGACTCGTCCATCTTCTGCTCGGATTCCCACTCTGCGATCTGTGCGCGCAGGGACGCGACTCGCGCGGTCTGCGATTCAACCGCCGCCACCAGGGCGCGGTCATCGAGCGACGCCATGAGTTGGCCACGCTTGACGCGGTCACCTATCTCGACCGAGATCCTGACCACACGGCCATCGCGTTCGGCTGCAATGTCGGACTGCTGCTCTGCGACCAGCGGGCCCGTGGTGGTGAAGCGCTCGGCAACCGGCGGAGTCGTCTCGGGAACAGTCGTCGCGGGTGACAGAGATGCCGTCCGCACGGGCGCTGGGATGGGAGCCGCCTGCGCGGCTTGATGCGCGTCGCAGCCAGCGAT
>JAOAPJ010000064.1 GCA_025462805.1 Acidobacteriaceae bacterium | reverse complement strand
GGGAGCTCCGGGACAAGCAGAGCGGCGACGAGGATCACCAGGAAGGCGACGCATCTCAGCATCGTCGAGGAAGGATAGCGCGCTCTCTGCGGAGAACTCATCTCTAGGCCGTCCGAGTATACTCACCTCTCTTGCCGCCCGTCTTGCTTTCGAGCTGCACCTGCTCGATGGTGATGCCCTTGTCTAGCGCCTTGCACATGTCATAGATGGTCAGCGCCGCCACCGACGCGGCTGTGAGGGCTTCCATCTCGACGCCGGTATTGGCCGTGGTGGCTGCAGTCGCCGTGATGCGGATGCCACGGTCTGCCAGTGTGGCAGTTACTTCGATGTAGCTCAGTGGCAGCGGGTGGCACATGGGGATCAGCTCCGCGGTCTTCTTGGCCGCCTGGATGCCGGCGAAGCGGGCGATCTCGAGTGGATTTCCTTTGGGGTTCTGCGGTAGCGCGGCCAGTACCTCCTTGGACAGTGCAACGAAGGCGGAGGCGGTAGCCTCGCGGCGCGTGGCCGTCTTCGCGCTGACGTCGACCATGCTGGCCCGTCCGGACTCGTCGTAGTGGGAGAGCTTGCCTGCCATGACGGCAGTGTACGGCTAGCTCCTGCCTTCTACCGCGAGCTGATGCGCGGCCGGGCTAGGGGAGAAGGATCTGGACGGAGGCTCCCGCTTCAAGCGGCGTGTTCGGTGGCAGCACCACGAAGCAGTTCGATCGTGCCGTGGCGGCCAGGTCACCGGAGCCCTGCCAGGCGATGCGCTTCACGCTGGCGTGATCCCAGTCTGCGGAGAGGTGCGCCGGCAGGAACCGCGTGACCCCCGCGGCAGCCTCTTCCGTGGCCAGGGTGGCCCGGGCGAAGCGGGGAGCGCAGTCTGTCTGGCCGGCGAGGGCACGCAGCACCGGCGCGGCGAACAACAGAAAGGTCACCATGGTCGAGACCGGATTGCCCGGCAGGCCGAAGAAGAGCAAGGGAGCGCCGCCGGCGGCGCGCGGCGGCAGTTCACCAAAGACGGCAGGTTTGCCCGGCTGGATGCGCACGCCGGTGAAGTGAAACTGCGCTCCACGGGCAGCGAGCGCCTGCTCGACCAGATCGAACTGCCCCGCCGACACGCCGCCCGACAGAACCAGAACGTCGCACCAGCGCTGCGCCTGGTCGAGGCAGCCCTGCAGATGATTCAGATCGTCGCGTGCGATGCCGATGCGCTCCGACTGGCCGCCGACCAGCGTGACCTGCGCGGCGAGGGTTGCGCTGTTCGAATTGCGGATCTGGTGGGGGAGGGGGATGGCGTCAATATCGACCAGCTCGTCTCCGGTAGCGAGGATAGAGACACGGGGCTGCGCGAAGACATCCACCTGCGCAGCGCCAGCTGCGGCCAGAGCTGCGATATGAGCTGGGGCGATCCGCGTACCGGAGGGGACCAGCACATCTCCCTCGCGGGCTTCGCTGCCGACCGGGACGATGTTGTCTCCGGCGCGGAGCGAGTGAGCAGGGTTGTGCTGCGGGCTGAGACGAATGGCACAGTCCTCGTTCTCCCCGCGCAGTTCGACATGTTCCAGCATGACCACGGCGTCGGCACCCTGGGGAACCGGTGCGCCGGTCATGATGCTGAGCGCACTGCCCGCAGGAATGGGCTGATCCGGCGCGGGCTGACCGGCACGTAAGGTTCCAATGACCGGAATCCATGCGCCGCTGAGGAGTGCGGCCGCCTGAATCGCGTAGCCGTCCCGTGTCGAGCGATGGAAGGCAGGATGGTCGCGATCGGCCGCGACGCCTGTGGCCAGCACGCGGCCGATGGCATTGAGCAGCGACACGCGCTCAATGCGCAGCGGCGCGGGCAGCGCGTGGGCGGCTGCGAGGATGAGGGCGGCGGCTTCGGGATAGCTAAGCAGAGAGGGGTTCACTCGGGCGTTCCTCCATTGTGCACCTGTCGCGTAATGCTGGGCCGTGACAACCGTTCGGCGGGCCTGCACAAAGGGGGAGATCTACGAGGGAGTGTTTGAACGCAGAACGGCGCCCCGCGTGGAGGCGCCGTTCTGCTCAGCCGGAAGCGGCTATTTCTTCGCTGAGTAGCTCTTCGACTGCTTGGTGCCGATCTGCTCCAGCACGCCCTTCGCATCAGCCGCCATGGGCCCGTTGGGATCCAGTTCGAGGTACTTCTGGTAGGCCTCTTCGGTCCCGGGAGGCGCGACGATCTTGCCTGTCTTCGAGTCCACGGTTGCTTTGCCGATGAGCGCCTGTCCCTTTAGGTAATACGGGATGGGCTTCTTCGGATCAGCGGCAATCGCCTTATCAGCGGCAGCGACAACTGCGTCCGGTTGTCCCCCGGTCTTGGCCAGCACGATGGCCTCATTGGAGTAGAACATGCCGGCATTGGCGGGCTGTGCCTTGGCGGCAGCGTCGTAGGCAGCGGTCGCGTCCGACCCCTTGTTCGTGCTGGCATAGGACTCGCCCAAAGTGTTGTTGGCGGCGCCCTCGATCTCCGGGCTCGGCTTTTTGGAGGCAGCGTTGGTTTCGACTGCCTTCTTGGCCGAGGTGATCGCGTCGTCGTACTTCTTCAATCCGTTCTGCGCAATGGCCAACTCCAGCCAGAGAACGGCAGCGTCGGGCTTCGCCTGCGAGTCGCGCTGCATCAGGGTGGCGGCATCATCGAACTTCTTGTCCTTGATGTCCTGGCGGGCGGTGGCAAGGTCGGCGTTCAGGTTCTTGACCTGCGAGTTCTCCTGCTGGATGGAGGCGTTCTTCGACTTTGCATCCGCAAGCTGCTTCTGCTCTTCCGGGGAGAGCTTCTTAATGTACTCGGGGCGGGAGAGGTCGAAATCCTGTGCAACGTCCTGGCCGGCCGCGACTTTCACCTCCGCAAAGCGATCCACCGGCTTCGGATTGGCATCGTTCGGGCCTTTGATAAAGAGGGTGAGGACGTAGGTGCCGGGTGCGACGTCTGCGCCCTTGTAGTTGCCCTCCTGGTCCGCGGTGAAGGTGTACTTGGGGGTCTTGCCGTCGGTCGAGACCTGGACCTGGGCATTCGCCATCGGCGTGCCTGCGGGATCCTGGGCGTGGCCGTGGATGGAACCGGTCTGCTGCTGCGCCAGAGCCGCCAGCGGGGTCATGAGCGCGGCAGCCAGCCAAAGTCGGTTCTTCATAGAGTTCTCCTCGTTATAACTTCTTTGATTCTTCCCGAGGCGCGTTGGCCGTCTGTTTCCAGTCGGTCGCGTATGGGATGGGGTCGTCCACTCCTGCTTCTGCAAAGGCGCGGAGCCGCAGGATGCAACTCTCGCAGGTGCCGCAGGCGGCCTGA
>JAOAPJ010000050.1 GCA_025462805.1 Acidobacteriaceae bacterium | reverse complement strand
GATCATGGCTGCGGCCGTGGCGCTGGTTCCGGTGCCCGACGAAGAAGTGGGGCCGACGCCGCGCTCATAAATGCGGATCGCGATGCGATCATTCGCGATGCGATGGACGAACTCAACATTCGTCTGGTTCGGGAAATCCGGATGCGTGCAGATGGCTGCGCCGATCTCCTGCCACGTCCGGCCGGCGACGCTGAAGCTTTCGTCTGCGACCGGGATTACGAAGTGCGGATTGCCGGTAGAAACAACCGCTCCTTCGATCTCGGCATTATGGATGCCGGCAGTATCGCGGAGACGCACCGTAGAACGGCGTACTTCGGGCACGCCCATCGCTGTTGTGAATTGAAACTCTAGGCCATTCATCTGTTCCAGACGGCAGACGCGCAGACCAGCATCTGTGTTCAGGCGAAACTCCTCACCAACCCGCAGCGGGCCGCGCAGTCCGACACGGTAGGCCATCCACGCCGCAACGCAGCGGGTGCCGTTGCCGGAGATCTCGGCAATGGAGCCGTCCGCGTTGTAGAGACGGATGCTTCCCTCGCGCGCGCTCGAGAGCGTGAGGTACTCGACGCCATCCGCTCCAATCCCTCTGGTGCGGGCGCACATCACTTGCGCGAGCACGGCGAGGTCGCGGCCAGCCACCTGCTGCGCTTCAACGATAAGGAAGTCGTTGCCGCAGGCGTGTGCTTTGCTGAACTCGATCAATCCTCCTCCCAGGTGCGGAAGGTGAGGACGCGCTCGATAGCAGGCGCGTGAGCCAGCAGATTGGTGAGACGACGATGGCCACGGCGATTGGCCATGACGTTGAACGTGAAGCGCGTGATGGTGTCAACGGTATCGCGCTCCACCGGCTCGAGGCGGCGTTTCTCTCCATCCATGGCATCGAGCACGCTTCGGTACATCTGTTCGGCATTGCTGCCGCGAACCTCATAGGTCTGCCCTTGCAGCTTCAGATTCGTGAGCATCTCGAGAGCACCGACCCCTTCGAGCGAGAGTAGGATGAGCGCGGTTGCAAATACGGCTGTAACGTAGAGGCCGGCTCCGCAGGTCATGCCTACAGCGGCCACGGCAAAGACCGTAGCTGCGCTGGTGAGGCCGCTGACGCGACTGCGGTTGTGCAGAATCAGGCCGGCGCCGATGAAGCCGACCCCCTGGACGATGTTGGACGCGATCTGTCCCTTGTTCGCGCTCAGTTCCCCAGCGATGAGCGGGGAGAGATAGGTGAAGAGCGCGGCACCAAAGCAGATCAGCAGATTGGTACGAACGCCAGAGGCCTTGTGGTGGTACTCACGATCGAGCCCGACGGCGCCGCCAAGCGCGCACGCCAACAGCAGCCGCATCACGCTGGTATCCGCCAGCGCCCACTGCTCCAGCTTGTCGAAACTCAGTGCGTGCCTTGCATCCAGAACGATCAGCGACATTGCCTACCTTGAGTCAGCGGCTACCCACCGCGTGATGCTAACACCTGCTCAGCGGCCCGCCACTCCCACCGTGGCAGTAGGAACACAGGCCCCTTCGGACCGGAGCATCAGTGCAGGCCGGACCGGTACACGCGCGCGCAGGGCTGGCCGGTGGAGCAGATGACCTGCAGCAGCGTGAGCCCCTGCGAATGCTCGGCCACCGCCTTTGCCACAGGGTCTCCTTCGAGCGCGACCACATACTGTGCTTTGGCGGCAGGGTCGGCAAGCGCGGCGTTCCATTCGTAATAGTCGCCTTCATTGATGATCTCGCGCAGCGGCTTGCCCGCCTGCTGTATCGCGCCGGCGTGCTCGGAGGTGTACATCAGCAGCGTGTCACCAGCGGGAATGGCGGTTTCGAGACCGGTGGCGAGAGCGCGCTCAAAGGACATACGGGTGCGTGCGTTCGCAACCGCCTCACCGTAGACTAAGGGGCCGTTGTGGAGCAGAACCACGTTGCCGACAAGGATCAGCAGAGCGCCCGCAACGACCACCCACTCTGACCACCGCGGCCGCCAGGCGGCGATCGCTTCAAGAGCCGCGGCCGCAAACAGCGCGAAAGCAGGCAGCATCTCCATGCCGTAGCGTGTGTTGTACCAGGAGTGCGGAAACCACATGGGAAAGAAGATGGGCACAGCCCCATACGCGACCGCGTAGACGTAAAAGGGCAGCGGCAGCCAGAGCAGGGACGCTGCGCCGAGCCCCGGCCTGCGGCGACGCAGCCAGAGAAAGGCCGTACCCGCGAGCGCAAGCAGGAAGATCAGGTTGGCGACGTGGGCCGGGACGGCGCCAAGCTCCGCCACCTTGAGGAAGTAGAGGGCCGCGACCGGTGGGTTGTGATGGCCCGGGTAGTGGCCCGCGCCGTGGGCGGAGGTCCGTGCCTCGATGGCACGGGCGGAGTAGGGGCCACGGAGAAAGTCGAATGGGTCGTGGAACTGCTTCGCGTTGTAGGCGATCCACAGCAGAGGGGCCATCACCAGCAGCACGCTGGCCAGCAGCCAGATCCCGGTGAGCCGTTCCCGCAGGTTGCGGCGCTCAAAAACAGCCCGCGACGCGATACACCACGCGGCCGCCGCGTAGATCCAGCCGTCGTAGCGGGTGAAGACAGCGGCGACCAGCACCAACGCGGCACCCAGCAGCAGCCGTGCGAGATCGCGGGTCTGCGCATCCTGCTTCCTCTCGCCGGATCGCCCGACAAAGAGCGCAATGAGGAGCGCGGCCCAGAGCATCTCCGCCAGGAAGAGCGGCTCGGTCATCGCCGTGGTCGAGAAGTAGAGCAGGCCGGGGTTGAGGGCGAAGAACGCCACCGCGAGCCAGGCGTAGGGACGGCGCAGGAAGCAGCTGGCGAGGCGGAAGAGCGCAAGGCAGGCCCCCACATAGCAGGCCATGGAGGGTAGCGCACCGGCGATGCCGGTCTGCCACCAGCTCATCTTCTGCACGAAGGGCAACAGCAATAAGTGTGGCAGGGGCAGCCATACAGATCCGAGCTGGCGGAAGCCGGGAGTGCGCGCGTCCAGGATGCGGCGCGCGATGTGCAGATGAGCGACCGCGTCGCCATAGAGCAGCAGCGTCTGGTGCTGCATACAGTAGAGCAGCGCCAGCAGGGTCAGGAACGCGCTGCCCAGCGCCACCTTCAGCCAGTCGGGCAAGGAGCGCCCGCCCCGGTCAGTCGAGGTGGCTGAGCGCGCGGAATTGCTGGAAGCGCGCATCGATCTCCTCACGGGTGAGATTTTGTGTCCGCTCGGTGCCAAACTTTTCGACCGCGAAAGAGCCCATCACCCCGCCATAGAACATTGCCGTGCGAAAGTTTTGCGGTGTGAGCTTCCCGGCCTGCGAGGCGAGATAGCCGAAGAAGCCGCCTGCGAAGGAGTCACCCGCACCCGTGGGGTCCACCACCTCAGCCAGCGGCAGCGCCGGCGCGCGGAAGGGGTTGGAGTGGGCGCCGGGATGTGCGCCGGGAAACGAACGCTCGCTGAAGAAGACGGTGGCGCCATATTCACCGTGCTTCACCACCAGCGTCTTTACGCCCATAGCGAGGATCTTGTGCGCGGCGCGCACCAGGTTGGCATCGGCCGCCAGCATCTTGGCCTCGCCATCGTTGATCAGGAGCACGTCGAGATCGACCAGCACCTCGGCCAGCGCGGCGCTGTGGTCCTTGATCCAGTAGTTCATGGTGTCGCCGCAGACCATCTTGACCCGCGGCATCTCGCGCCGCACACGCGCCTGCAGTTTGGGATCGATGTTGGCGAGGAAGAGAAACTCCGAGTCGCGATAGGTCTCGGGAATCTTGGGCGTAAAGGTCTCGAACACGTTCAGTTCGGTCGTCAGCGTATCGGCTTCATTGAGGTTTCGGATATAAGAGCCAATCCAGTGAAAGCTCTTGCCTGCTACGTGCTCGATGCCGGCCGTGTCCACGTTCCGACGTGTCAGCACGCCCTCATGGTCAGCGGTGAAATCCTCGCCCACTACGCCGATGACACGCACCGGCGTGAAGTAGCTGGCGGCGAGTGCGAAGTAGGTAGCGGCGCCTCCCAAAACGTGGTCCGCGCGTCCGCTGGGCGTTTCGATACTGTCGAACGCAACACTTCCGACAACAACAATCGACA
>JAOAPJ010000084.1 GCA_025462805.1 Acidobacteriaceae bacterium | reverse complement strand
GGCGCATCTCCGCTCAATATCAACAGCGATAACTCAGGAAATCACTTTCATCAGCATGAGACGACCATCCGCCAGATGGAGTTTGACCCTAGGCACGCCCTGGACGATGTTGCCAAGCAGCTCAAAGATGGCAATCAGGGTTTTGTGAAGGACTTCTGCGAAGCCTACCCGAATGCGTCGGCGGCGGACCGGCAGGAGATCATGAACTATTACGCCTTCGGTTTTTTGCCTGCCTTGCATCAACTCGCAAAGGACTTTACCGTCTGCGACCACTGGTTCTCGTCGCTGCCCGGACCGACCTGGCCCAATCGCTTCTTCGCGCTGACCGGCACCTCAAATGGCAAGGTAAAGATGCCGAAAGGCATTAAGGAAGACCTGAACCAGTTCTTCGACCAGACACAGGACACGGTCTTCGACCGACTCAACGAGGCCGAGGTCTCCTGGAAGGTGTATTACTACGACTTCCCGTCGTCACTGCTCCTCACCCATCAGCGTCTCCCAGAGAATTTGGCTCGGTATCGGCGGATCGAGGAATTTTATGTTGACGTCCAGAAGCCCGGCCAACTCCCGAGTTTCTCTCTCATAGAGCCTAAGTATTTCGGCCTCGATCAAAATGATGATCATCCACCACATAACGTCATGAAGGCGGAGAAGCTGATCGGGGACGTATATAACGGGCTCCGCTCCAGCCCACATTGGGCAACGACGCTCCTGGTCGTTTATTACGACGAACACGGGGGGTTCTACGACCACGTGATACCGCCCGCGGCAATAGCTCCCGATGACAAGACGAAGACGAACGGCAAGGGCGAATACGACTTCGATCAGTTTGGGATCAGGGTGCCGGCCATCGTCGTCTCTCCCTGGGTAGGACGGCGGGTGGATGGCACCACGTTCGATCACACCAGCGTACTTCGATATCTTCAGGAGCTGTGGCCTGTTGGCCCGCTGGGCGCCAGAACGGCCGCCGCAAACAGTCTGGCTCCGCTGCTCACCGAGAGCGAACCGCGTCAGGACACAGCACCTTTCATCCGGGTGCCTTATACGGCGTTAGTTCCGGACCACCCTGAGTGGGAGAAGAGAGACGCGACGGGCCACCATGCCGCCCTCGCTGCATTCTCCTACTACCTCGCAAAGAATGAAGGAACAGCGCTACCGGATGTACTGCAAGCGCTGGGGGGTGGGGCTGGATGGTGGGCGAAGCTGAAGGCCAGCGTGGGAGAGGCATTGGCCAGCGCCGGGAACAGCCTGATGAGCGATCTTGAGAAGCTGAATAGAGAGAAGTCGCAAGCAGTACTCGACCAGGTTCAGTCTTTGGTAAAGAACTCAAAGACGCCAGCACGGTGAACGCAATTGACGAATTTCGACATCGTTGCCAAGGCGGGAGCACCCAACAAAGCAATCATCGAGACCGTTTCCGCCACAGCGAAGTCATCGGGCCAGATGGTCATTCAGTTCGCGATGGTCAAGAATAATGCCCAGGTGAACGCGATCGAGATCGATCGATTAACCAACACCGAAGCAACGAGGCGGACACCCGCGCTCCGCCTTGTTCTGTACACGGCAAGCTGCAGGTGTGTTGATTCGGTTCATTTCGTGGGAGACTACGCCTGCTTCGAACTCTGCCCTGCCAGGCGGTCTTGCTTTGACACGGCAAGAAACGCCGTGTTCGGATCAACGATGTGAGTCGAAAGCCAATCCTTCCGGTGGATGCAATTCTGCCGGAGATTCTTACATCGCTCCAGAACACGCCTAACCTCGTCATTGAAGCTCCGCCAGGAGCGGGAAAGACGACCCGGATTCCATCCGCGGCTCTGAGTCTGTGCAGAGGCGGCGTCATCGTGCTTGAGCCGCGTAGAATCGCAGCCCGCATGGCGGCCAGACGTGTCGCGTGGGAGGCGGCCGAGAGCGTTGGCGAGACGGTAGGTTACCAGGTCCGCTTCGAAGAGAAGATAGGTCCGCGCACGCGACTGCGTTTTGTCACCGAGGGCATTCTGACCCGACGCTTGCTGGCCGACCCGCTCCTCGAAGGTATCGACGCGGTGGTGCTGGACGAATTCCACGAACGTCATCTCGAGAGTGACCTCGCGCTGGCACTGCTGAAGCGACTGCAGCGCGTGCGGCCTGAGATTCGCATCATCGTCATGTCAGCCACGCTGGATGCGGCGCCGATCGCACAGTACCTTGGAGCGTGCCCTATTCTTCGCTCTGAGGGAAAGCTGTTTCCACTGTCGATCCGACATGTTCCTTACTCGGCCGACGCGCTCCAGGTTCAGGTCAGGAAGGCAGTGGAGACACTGAAGAGTGACGCACCCTCCGGCCACATCCTCACATTCCTTCCCGGGATCGCAGAGATCCGGCGAGCCATGCGTGAATGCGAGCCGGCGGCACGTGAGATGGGATTAGTGGTTCTGCCGCTGCATGGGGATCTCCCGCCGGTTGAGCAGGACCGCGCTGTCCTGCCCACCACACAGAGAAAACTGATCCTCGCAACCAATGTTGCGGAGAGCTCGGTGACGGTAGAGGGCGTGACAGCGGTCATCGATAGCGGTCTGGCGCGCGTCGCGACCTACTCTGCATGGACTGGGCTGCCCACGTTGCAGGTGAGCCGCATCAGCAAAGCGTCCGCGACGCAGCGAGCCGGAAGAGCTGGCCGCACCGGCCCCGGCCAAGTCGTGCGTCTCTACGGACAGGAAGACTATGCTTTACGGCCCGAACACGATCTTCCTGAGATCGCCCGCGCCGATCTGTCGCAGCTTCTGCTCAGCCTGCGAGCGATGAGAATCAGTCGTTCCGATGAACTTGAGTGGTTGGATGCCCCCCCGGCGGACGCCGTGCACAGCGCGGAGCTGCTGCTGGATCGCCTCGGAGTGAACGCAGACATGGCACAACGACTAGCACGATTCCCCCTGCCTCCCCGCTTGTCACGCGTCTTGATTGAAGCGCTGGATCGCGGCGTGGGGGAGGATGGCTGCCATGCAGTGGCCATGCTTGCCCTCGGAGACCGCAGCGGGAAGAGCGACCTGCTCGCGGCGATGGATCTGCCGCAGGACGACCGGCTGCGACAGCACACGGCGCAACTGCTCAGAATAGCTCGGCCGTCGAAGCAGAGCCGGCATGACGATGACGCGCTATTGCTCTCCGTGCTCGCCGGCTTTCCCGACCGTGTGGCGCGGCGGCGAGCAGGGAATCAGGTGTTGCTGTCGACGGGCTTCTCGGCTGAGGTAAATGGTGAGCCGCCGCCGTATGAGTTTATGGTTCCCCTCGACGCAGAAGATCGCAAGGAGAATCCTCTGCCGCTCATCCGCATGACGGCAAGGATCGAACCTGAGTGGCTGCTGGATCTGTTCCCGGACCGCATCCAGGAGCGGTCCAGCGTGGAGTGGAATCGCGCCACGGAGCGCGTCGAGAGAGTCAGCGCGTTGCTCTACGACGAGCTCGTCATCGAGGAGTCCCGAAGTGCCGCAATGGGTCCGGAAGCCGAGGACCTGCTTTGCCGCAAGGCGCTCGAGGTCGGCATCGAGCACCTCGTCAACCGAGAGGCTCTGGAGCAGTTCCTGGCACGACTGAGCTTCGCCGGGCTTGAGCCAGCAGACCCGCCCCAGGTGTTGCGGGAGTTATCCGTCGGACTGCAGAGCTTGAAGCAACTGCGAGATGCTGCTACAAACCTGATTCCTCGCATGGAGCAGAGTCTGAACGCAAGACGCCTCAATGAACTCGCACCTCTGAGCATCCGTCTCAGGAATGGACGTCAGACCAAGGTCCACTACAAGCACGGTGCTCCGCCGTGGATCGCGTCGCGTCTGCAGGACTTCTTTGGCATGCACGACACACCTCGTATCGGACCGGATAAGACACGGCTCGTCGTCCACCTTCTAGCTCCGAACCACCGCGCGGTGCAAACGACGACGGACCTTGCAGGATTCTGGGAGCGGCTCTATCCACAGGTTCGGCGAGAGCTGATGCGCCGCTATCCCAGGCATGCATGGCCGGAGCGGCCGCAGGCGCTTGATAACTGAATGGCGAAACGCGCGCGTCAAAGCGGCAAAGGGGAAGGCATCGAAACGCCCCACCCGGCCGTGCTACCTTAGAACTGGCTGCGGCGCTCAGTTATGGGTGGGCTGCAGTCCTTTCGCGGCACATTAGGCAGGCTCGTCATGGAGTACGCTTCGAAAATACGCGGCACGCAGCTTCAAAGGGTCCTGCCGGCGAGTATTTTCGTGTTCGTGCTTGCGCTCGCAGTGTTTGGCTGGGGCCTGCATTCCAAGCTTTCTCTGTACCGAGTGAGCGCCCAAACCTCTGCGCAGGCGCCGGTTGCGAAGCTCTTGTCTCAGCGGGAACGACCCACCAACAGGTTAGAGCAAGTTGCCGTTACCCCGGCCGACCTGCATATGGTGGTGTTCGTCGCCTCCGTCCTATTGACTCCTCGCTCGATTGAATCGAAGCCATTACGGCGCGATCGTTCAGCGCCCCCGCGACAGTGGATCCCGCTTCAGGGCCCGTCTTTACTCCGCCCACCTCCCTCTCTCGGCTAGCCTCCGGCGCTGCCCGCTCGCGCACGCGCGAGTGATGGTAGTGCGAACCGCTCCCAAAGCAGCACGCCTGTCCAGTTTGTCTCACTCTCGGTCATGGGTCGGGAGATGACGCGCGGCTTCCATGTATGGCTGCATGCGGCATCTAACCTCACCAATACTCCGAGACCGCGCTGGCCAGAACTGATAGGTCTCTGGTGCACATGTCTGCCCTTCGCTTCTCGAGGTACGCGCTCTCTCCGTCCCTTCTTGCCATCATCGCTGTCTCAGGCTGCAAAGATCGCAGCGCCTCTGCGGACTCTGCGCCTCAACCCCTGGCTGCGGCGGTAAGCACCGTACAGCGCGGCAACATCTCGCACGTGCTAAGCCTTGCCGGTCAGTTTCAGCCGTACCAGATGATCGATGTACACGCCAAGGTATCTGGCTACGTGCGGCACATTTATGTCGATATCGGTGACCGGGTCCATGCTGGCCAAACGCTGGCAGTGCTCGAAGTTCCTGAACTCAACGCACAGTACCGCGGCAGCCAGGCACAGACCCAGCGCAGCAGGGAGGAGATCCTCCAGGCTCAGCATGAAGTGAGCAGGGCGCAGGCGAGCCACTCAGCCTTGCAAGCGAACTACGACCGTCTGGTCCAGGCAGCAAAGGCGCAACCTGGACTGATCGCGCAGCAGGAGCTTGATGATGCACGCGCGCGGGCAGAGAGTTCGTTGGCGCAAGTGGACGCCGCGCAAGCCGGCCTCTCAGCCGCGCATCAGGAGTCGGACGTTTCCAAAGCCGACATGGAGCGTGTAGGGGCGTTGCAGTCCTACACCACCGTTACCGCTCCGCTCAGCGGAGTCGTGGTGTGGCGCTATGCCGACACAGGAGCGCTTATCCAGGCCGGCACCTCCTCGGATACCCAAAGCCTGCCGCTGATCAAGCTGTCACAGAGCGACCTGCTCCGCTTGCGATTACCGGTTCCCGAAGACGCGGTTGGCTACATCCACCAGGGTGACACGGTGAGCATCCGGGTTGATTCTCTCCATCGCTCCTTCACGGGCAAGATCGTCCGCTTCACACGCAATGTCAGTCTCGACACACGCACGATGCAGACAGAGATTGACCTGCCGAATACTGATCTCAGTATTGACCCGGGCATGTACGCGAACACCTACGTGCAGCTGGCGCACCAGGAAAACGTCTTGACGATACCGCTGCTGGCCGTTCAGCGTGATGACTCTGGTGCCGCTATTGTCCTTCTGCTGGACCGTCAAGACCGCATTCAGCGCCGCAAGGTGGACCTTGGCATTGAAGGGTCCCGGTTGGCGGAGGTGAAGAGCGGCCTGCAGCAAGGGGATCGAGTGGTTCTCGGGAATGCAGCCCACCTCAAGGATGGCGAGCAGATCACGCCGCGCATGGAACCACAGCCAGCCAATGACGTCATGCGTGAAGAAGGCGGAGTTACCGACCCGCAGGCGGAAGAGGGAGGCAACTAGGTGCCGAAATTTGCCCTTCGTTACCCATTTTTCATCCTCATGCTGTCGCTGATGGTCCTGCTGGTTGGCGTGGTGAACATGATGTCAATGCCAGTAGATCTCTTTCCGTCCATCGATATCCCCGTGGTGGTCGTGGCCACGTTCTATTCCGGCATGCCACCCCAGCAGATTGAAGCCGATATCACCGACACCTTCGAGCGGTTCTTTACTCTCGGCGCGAATATCGATCACATTGAATCGCGGTCGCTATCAGGCGTGAGCTTGATCAAGATCTACTTCCGGCCAGGTACCGACGCGAACTCAGCGCTCAGCAACATCTCTAATCTGGCCATGGCCGATCTACGCAGACTACCCTCCGGCACGCTGCCGCCGGTCGTCCTTGGTATGACTGCATCCAGTCAGCCGATCTGCCTGGTTACGCTGAAGGGCGAAGGTCTCAACGAGACACAACTCAAGGATCTGGCTCAGTTTCAAGTCCGGAACCAGATTGCGAATGTTCCCGGCGCGTCCGTGCCACAGCCATATGGCGGACGATATCGCCAGATCCAAATCTACGTTGACCCACTCAAGCTTGAGGCCCACAACATGAGCCTTATGGACGTCGTGGACAGCGTCAACGAGTCGAACCTCATCCTGCCCGCGGGCGACGTCCGGATCGGCACGAAGGATTACAACCTCTACGCAAACAGCCAGGTTTCGAGCCCGAACGCGATCAATTCGATGCCATTGAAATCTGTTGGCAACGCATCGGTGCTTGTCGCTGACATTGGACATGCTGAGGACTCGGGTGCGATTCAGACCAACATCGTGCGCATCGATGGGCAGCGTTCGGTATACGTCCCGATTCTCAAGCAAGCAGGGAAGAGCAACACCATCGAAATCGTGAATGGCATGCGCGCCGCGATCAAACGCCTCGTGGACATCCCTCCAAGTCTGCACACGGCAGTCGTTTTTGATCAGTCGCTTTTCGTAAAAGGGGCTGTTCGCAATCTGATGAAGGAAGCGCTGATCGGCCTTGCACTCACCAGTCTCATGATTCTGCTGTTCCTGGGGAATGGGCGCGCCACGGTGGCATCCTTGCTGTCTATCCCGATGTCGCTCCTGCTCTGCATGCTGGCACGCAGCGCCTTTGGAGGCACCATCAACACGATGCTGCTGGGCGGCATGGCCCTGGTGCTCTCCCGCCTGATTGACGACTCGGTGGTCGTGCTTGAGAACATCATTCGCTTCATGGAAGAAGGCGCGACGCCGGAGCGGGCGGCTGCAGAAGGGGGTAACGAGGTCTCGCTTGCCGTGCTGGCAGCCACAGTCTGCACGTCCATCGTCTTCTTTCCAGTTTTCCTGCTGAACGGAGTGAGTAAGTATCTCTTCACCGATCTCGCGCTCGGAGTGGTTATCTCGATCTTTGCCTCCTATTTCTTCTCCATGACGCTCGTGCCGTTGTTCTGTGCCAAGTTCATTAGGCTGCATCATGAGAAGGAGATAACGAGGAAGCGCTCTATCTTCCGTCGTGTCATCGCCCGCTTCAACTTTCGCTTCCAACAATTGCTCGATAGGTACGAATGGCTTGCCTACCGCGTATTGCGGCGTCCGGGCTTCACCGCCGCAGTGCTCCTCGGCGCCACAGCGGCGGTCCTCCTCCTCCTCACGCCTATCCTAGGCCGCGCATACTTTCCTCGGACCGACCCGGGCCAGTTCATGATCAATCTCAAGATGCCCAGCGGCACCCGCATCGAAGGCAGCGATGCCTACGTTAGCCGAGTGGAGAATGAGATCCGCCGAGTGGTATCTCCAGACGATCTCAACATGATTGTCTCGAATATCGGGATCACCCCGGACCTCTCGGCGATCTATACGCCGAACGCCTCGATGGACACAGCCTTCGTGCAGGTCAACCTGAAGGAAGATCATATGGTTGGAAGCTATGCGTATATTGACAGGGTGCGGCGTCGGCTTAGTTCCGACCTCCCGGAAGTGCAAACCTATCTTCAGGCTGGAGGTCTCGTTGATTCAGTCATGAATCAAGGGCTGCCTGCGCCGCTCGACATTCAGATTAGTTCGAATGATCAATCTGCTGCATTCACCAAGGCACAGGAAATTGCCCAGCAGCTCCGCGGTCTTTCCGGCGTCGGCGACGTCTACATTCCGCAAGACCTTAAGTATCCCGGTCTGCAGCTCAATATTGACCGCGAGCGCGCAAGTCTCATCGGCCTTACCCCGAAGGACGTGGTAGACAACGTGATCACCGCACTCACCTCAAATGGGGTGATAGCACCCAGTTACTGGATCGACCCGAATACCGGAAACAATTACATGCTTACGGTCCAGTATTCGACCCGCAAGATCGAGCGCATGAACATGGAAGAGTTCCACAACATACCGCTGCGCGGAAAGGGACAGACCGGCTACACGCCGTTGCGATCGGTTGTCTTCACTAAGCAGATCGATACCCCGACCGAGGTGGATCACTACGCACTGCATCGCGTCATCGACATCTATGTCCAGCCTCGCAGCGAAGCGCTGAATACCGTCAGCCGGCAGGTGAACCACATCCTCTCGGGCATTCAAAAGCCGGCTGCTATGCGCATTACTGTCCGCGGGGCGGTGGAAAGCATGCACGATTCCTTCGCACGTTTCGGGATAGGACTCATTTTATCCATCTCCCTTATCTATCTCGTGCTCATGGCGCAGTTCGCGTCGTTTCGCGATCCATTCATCATCCTCATGGCGATTCCTCCTGGTCTGGCGGGGGTGACCCTCTTCCTGCTGATAACCGGTTCCTCCCTCAACGTCATGTCGCTGATGGGTGTCATCATGATGACCGGCATAGTGGTTTCCAATTCCATCCTCATCGTGGAATTTGCGGGTCTGCTTCATTCGCAGGGGAAGAGTCTGCTGGATGCGGTCGTGCAGTCATGCAAGATCCGCATGCGGCCCATTCTGATGACGTCCTTGGCCACGTTGCTTGGGATGATTCCCATGGCGCTGGGCGTAGAGGCCGGTAGCGAGCAATACGCACCACTCGCCCGAGCGCTGATCGGTGGTCTCGGCGTGTCGGTGGTCGTCACCGTGTTTCTCGTCCCGGCGGTCTATCTGCTGGTGCATGGTCGAAGGCAACAGCGCATGCCTGCCACTCCCACGGCGGAGATATAGACCTATGACGACCATCCTTCGTCTGCTCGCCCTCGCCTCGATGCAACTGCTGTTGGCCGCGATCGGGTATTCGCAATCGGCAGGGGTGCTTCAGCCGGTAGCGTCTCCATCTCCAGGACAGGTTCGGCGCGGCCCAGCTCCTGCACATGGGCCGCCCCTCACCCGAGAGAACGCAGAACGCATGGCGCTTGCCAATAATCCGCGTGTCAGCGTCAGTCACCTGCTCACGCTCGCGCAGCACCAGGTCGTGCGTGAGGCTCGCTCCGGAGAACTCCCGCAGTTGATCGGCTCTGTCACAGCGCAGGATGCGAATCAGGCGAGCAGAATCGCATCCGGGTCGCTCTCTGCTTCGCGTCTTTTCACCCGTGTCGGCGGCGGTGTGAATCTTTCGCAGCTCATCACCGATTTCGGGCGTACCAGCAACCTCGTCTCTTCTTCCAGGCTCCAAGAGCGAGCGCAGCAGGCAAACGAACTTGCGACGCGGGAAGACATCATCCTCATCACCGACCAGGCCTTCTATAACGCTTTGCAGGCGCAGGCGCTGCTGAAGGTGGCGGAGCAGACGGTCAACCTGCGTCAGACGACCCAGGGCCAAGTCAACCAGTTAACGCAGAATAACCTGCGCTCCACGCTCGACCTCACATTCGCGAATGTGAATCTCTCTGAAGCGCAGTTGCTGCAGTTGGATGCGCAGAGCAATGCGGATGCCAGCATGGCTGCGCTGAACGAGGCGCTCGGCAACGATCGTCCGGTTACGTACGCACTGGTCGACAACACGAAGACGAACCCGCCTCCACCACCTGACGAGGGCGCGTTACTTGATCTTGCCGTCAAACAGCGCCCTGATCTCCAATCGCTCGATCTGAGCCGCCAGTCGCAAGAGAAGTTCGGCCGCGCGCAGTCGGACCAGCGGCTGCCGTCGCTGTCTGCTCTGGGTACGGTCGGAGGCTCACCAGTTCGGCCCGGGCAGTATTACTTATCAAGCTGGGATGGTGCGATCGGCGCCAACCTCAACGTGCCCATCTTCAACGGATTCCTCTACTCAGCCCAGGCCAAAGAGGCGCAACTACGCGCTCAGGCGACAGCGCAGCAGACGCGCCAGCTAAGAGATCGCATCGTTCGAGACGTGCAGACGGCGTGGCTTGACGCCAACAACGCCTTCCGTCGCATCGCTGTCACCGCGGAGTTGCTTAACCAGGCTAATCAGAGCCTCGCCCTGGCGGAGACTCGATACCGACTCGGTCTCTCGTCCATCGTCGAGTTAAGCCAGGCGCAGCTGCAACAGACAGAAGCCGAAATCTCGAATACCAATGCGCAGTATCAATATCACGTCACGCTCGCCGCGCTGAACTTCGAGACCGGGGTGCAGCCATAGTGTGCAGCCGTAAGAGGATTGCGTATTAAGGACCGGCATGCTCACGGTCTGCCAAATCAGGCTCGGCCTGCGTACTCTCGCGACTCCGTCGTCACTTTAATCTTCTCTCCTTCCTTGATGAAGAAGGGAACGCGGATCTCCAGCCCCGTCTCCAGCTTCGCGGGCTTGGTTACGGCTCCGCTGGCTGTGTCGCCACGGACACCTGGTTCGGTCGAGGTCACAACCAACTCCACTTGAGCCGGGAGCTGCAACCCAATGGGATTGCCGTTGTACTTGTGGATCTGCAGCAGGGCGCCTTCGATCAGGAAGTCCAGCGCATCCCCAACCATCTCACCGGTCAGCCCGATGGTCTCAAAATTCTCCTGGTCCAGGAAGTAGGAGGCGTCTGCATCGCTGTAGAGATAGGTGGCGGGAAGCGTCAGGAGGTCCGGCTCCTTGAATTTGTCACTCGCCTTGAACGTCTTATCGAAGACGGCGCGCGTTAACAGGTTGCGCATTCTAAGGCGGACCAGGGTCTGTCCGCCCCGCGCCGTTGGCGTGGAGATCTCCGCGTCCAGGCAGTAGAACGGAATATTCTCAAATTCAAACGTCATCTTGCGTTTTACGTCGATGGCATCAATCAGTGCGGCCATAGTTCCTCGAGGTAGGGTTGACCGGTGAGCACCAGCACGTTGTCCCGCTGCTCGGTCTCGGTGTTCTGGATTAGCGCGTGGTGCATTGCGGTATTCCAAAGGCTAGCAAAGGAGCCACATGCTCCAAGCCGGGTATGCCGGGAGGCGCAGAGGTAAGTTAGCCGGGTTGGTTGGGGGCGAGCCGGGATACCAGGGCGGCAAAGAGGGGATCCTTTCGCAGGCTGTCGAACTCAGGATCCGCGCGAAGGAAGATGCAAGGGTTGGAGCGATCGTCCATTGCCTTTTCAAGCCATCGCACTGCCTCGGCATTTTGATGCAAGCCGGCGTACACCACGGCGACGTAGAAGGGCGACACGTACCGCGATCCTGACTGCGCTCTCATCTCATGCAGCAGGACTTCGGCGCGGTCCTGCCGTCCGATGACGGCGTAGAGATGGGCGAGGCCGGCGAGCATCGGGACGCTGCGATGGCTTAGTTCGACTGCCTGTTCCAGTTCCGCAGCAGCCTGCGGGAAGGCACCCTTCTGCTCGTACGCCTGTCCCAGGACGAGATGGGCGAGCGCCAGCGACGGGTCCATCGCGACGGCGTTGCGCAGTTGCTGGATGGCTGAGTCGTAGCGATGTGCCATGTACATGCGCCAGCCGAGGCTGAAGTTCATACTGACGGAGAGAGGCTCGAGGCCAAGCGCCCTCTGCATCTCGGCGATGCTCTCGTTGCGCCGGTCCATTGCTATGAGATAGAGCGAATAACGCTGGTGAGCGGTGGCGTAGGCGGGGTTCAACTCAATGGCGCGGCGGAAGCTTCGCTCCGCACCAGCCCAATCCCAGTCGTAGTTCAGCCGCACCGTGCCCATGGAGGTCTGCGACTCGGCGAGGTTGGGGTCGAGCTCGATGGCGCGGATCGCGGCCGTTTCCGCCTTGGTGGCGACCTCTTTCGCCGGAACCGTGCCGACGATAGCGGTTCCAATGATCCCGTAGCAGTCAGCGAGGGCGGCATAGGCCAGTGCGTACCGCGGCTCGTCCTTGGTGGCGAGCTCGAAGTAAGTGATGGCCTTGGTCAGCGAGGTCTCCGATCGCTTGCTCCAGTAATACTTGCCCTTTAGGTAGTTCTCGTACGCCTCCGGGCTGATGGATTGCGTGGCGGTGAGAGCCTTCTGCTCCTGCGGCGTCAGCTCGATCTGTATTTGACGGACGATGGCATTGGCTACCTGCTGCTGCAGTGCCAGAATGTCGCCGACCTGGTTCTCGTAGGTCTCAGCCCACAGTGCACG
>JAOAPJ010000029.1 GCA_025462805.1 Acidobacteriaceae bacterium | reverse complement strand
GCCGCGGAGCCGACCGAGGCAGCACCTGCCGCGGCCGAGACTGCGGCCACCGCGTAAGCAGGAACGACGCCTTTCGACGAGTAGCGCCGGAGACGAGCCCGGCAGATGATGGCAGCCGGTCCTGACTCGTATCCAGACTTTGTGTCTGGGTGCCTTGCGCAGGGCCTGTCCCGCCGAAGCGAGCGGGAAGAAAGAAGAAGAGAACCATGGCTGATGAGACCAGCACAGTAGCAACACCGCGCGGGCCGGAGAGCACCGCAACCGAGCGTCCGGCGGGAGACCGTCCGGAGCGTCCGGCAGGGGATAGACCGGAGCGTCCGGCGGGAGATCGTCCGGATCGTCCGCAGGGAGACCGGCCGCAGGGCCGTGGCCCGGGTGGACCGGGTGGGCGTGG
The DNA here is from genome assembly GCA_025462805.1 of Acidobacteriaceae bacterium. Next base: position 3,063 of record JAOAPJ010000029.1, on the reverse strand, counting down.
ACCGGGAGGACCGGGAGGTCCGGGTGGGCGCAAGTTCTTCCGCCGCAAGAAGGTCTGCAAGTTCTGCGTGGAGAAGATCGACTCCATCCACTACCGCGACGTTCGCCTGCTGCAGCAGTTTGTCGCAGAGCGGGGCAAGATCGTTCCGCGGCGCCTGACCGGGGTGTGCACCACGCACCAGCGCCGGCTGACGCGCGCCATCAAGCAGGCACGCAACATCGCGTTGCTCCCGTTCGCCGCTCGGTATTAGGATTCCGCGTTCCGCCGAAACGAGCGAAGCGGAACGCCCAACAGTCTAGGAGAGTTATGGAAGTCATTCTGAAAGAAGACGTCGACACCCTGGGTCACCGCGGCGACGTGGTGAAGGTTGCCGATGGCTACGGACGCAACTTTCTGCTGCCGAAGAAGCTGGCGATCGAAGCGACAGCGGCAAACAGGAACGTTATAGAGCAGATGAAGCAGTCGGCGATCCGCCGCTCCGCGAAGGAGAGGGCGGATGCGCAGCAGCTAGTAGCGCAGATGGAGCAGGTGGAGCTGGTGTTCACGCGCAAGGTGGGCGAGAACGAGCATCTGTTCGGGTCCGTGACTTCGTCGGATATCGCGCACGCGCTGGAGCAGAAGGGCTATGCAGTGGATCGCCGCAAGGTGCAGCTGGATGAGCCGCTGAAGCAGCTGGGCGAGTTCCATATTCCGGTGAAGCTGCACCGGGAGGTGAGCGCGCACATCAAGGTCACGGTGAGCGCAGAGGGAGCCTGAAGGCCCTGCTATGGCTGTCACGCAAGGGCGCGTCTTCGGGCGCGCCTTTTTCGTGCTGGCAGGTCACTCGACCGCTTTCGCCTTCCCCGTCACCGTTCGGCATACCCGAACTGGAGCTGACGCTGGTATTCGGCATGGTCGAAAGTGCCCGTGGATGACGCGATGAGCCCATCTGAATCGATCTGCCAAGTTTCAAAGCCGGTTATCCGGACCTTCCTTCCAGTGCCTTCCGGGCCGTTGTTGGTTCCGATCAGGATCCAGTGGTACTCGGCGTGTTGCTCGTGGAGACGCAAGCCATCCATGAAGATCGTAAGGTCCGGAAACGCGGTCATGAAAGATTGCGCGACTTGCATGATGGCCTGTCTTCCCACGGCAGGCTCTCCGCTGTTGACTGTGAGCGAGCCGCGAGGTGCGTAGTGCGCAGCCACGCTGGCGGCGTTCTGGCTGCACCAGGCTGCGGTGTAGCTTCTGGCGAACTCCTGCAGTCGAGCGGCATCTCTAGGCATGGCCAGCTATCGTACTGCGTTGGCCGCGAGGTGAGGAGGAGCAGACACGAGCAGCAGCGGTTCCCAGCCAGCGGCTGACGGCGCGAGTAGACTGTTCGCATGGCGCGAACCGAATCGACAATGCAGCCGCTGGGCACGCTGGCCCCTGATTTTTCCCTTCCCGATGTGCTGTCCGGCAAGACGGTCAGCCGTGACAGCGTCAAGGGCGCGGGCGGTCTGCTGGTGATGTTCATCTGCGTGCACTGCCCGTTCGTGAAGCACGTGGAGCAGGGGATTGCGCGCTTTGCCTCCGATTATGCGGGCAACGGGCTGGGCATCGTGGCGATCAGCAGCAACGACGCGGTGGCCTTCCCGGCGGATGGACCTGAAGGGATGCGCGCGCAGGCAAAGCGGCTGGGCTTCACCTTTCCCTACCTGTACGACGAGTCGCAGGACGTGGCGCACGCTTACGACGCGGCGTGCACGCCGGACTTCTTTCTCTATGATCGCGATCGGAAGCTCGTCTATCGCGGGCAGTTCGACGCGAGCCGGCCGAGTCTGGAGCTGCCGCCGACGGGTGCCGATCTGCGCCGCGCGGTGGAGAATCTGTTCGCCGGCAGACCGCCGCTGGCCGAGCAGGTGGCGAGTCTGGGCTGCAACATCAAGTGGAAGGCATAGTTTGGCTCTGACACTATGGAATTCCTGAAGCCCCGCTGATCTTCGAATTTCCGAGCACATCCCCGGTCTGACTTCGTTAGGATGGCATCCGAGTTCCTGCCGAAGGTGCTGCGTGACGGGACGTCCAAGGCCGGTGAGCGTTGTCGCATGGCTTCTCGTCGCTGTGGGCATGGTGGGAATCGGCGCGCAGGCGGCTCGCTTCCTCCAAGACATGCTGCTGGGGTTTGAGGCGATCTATGTGCTGTCGTTCAGCATCGTTGCCATCGCTTGCGGCGTCTTTCTGTTGCGGGGGCAAAGCTGGACACGCTGGCTCGCGGTGGCGTGGTTCGCCTTTCATGTCGTGATCGGTGCGCTGCACTCCTGGCAGAGCGCGGTGCTTCATGTAACGCTGCTTGCCATTCGCACGTACGCGTTATTTTGCCGTCAGGCAACGATCTGGTTCCACTCGGCGAAGGACGCGCGCCCGTCATAAGGCGGTGCCTTATTCGGACGCGCCTGGTTCACCGAGCGGGCGTCAGCACGAAGCGGCGGGCAACAGGTTGCGCGTCTTTCTGCTGCTGCGCGATGGAGGTGGCGACGGCCTGCTGCAGGGCTTGCTGCTCGGCTGGAGGCGCCGACTCCAGGTGCTGTGAGGTGCCGACGGCGACGCGGTAGAGCTGGCGTTCGAGATTGTTGCGGTGCTCGGTCTCCCAGGCGAGGGTTTGCGACTGGCGCAGCATGGGTGTTGCTATGCGCGCCAGGTTGATGTCGTGGGCGAGCGCGTCGGATGCGAAGCTGCCGACAGGCTGGCCATCGATGGCGAGTGCATAGGAGCCCGCCGCGAGTCCCGTGACAGTGAGCGTCTCCTGATCGAGCGCCTGCTCGATGCCGCTCGCCTCTAGCGCGATATCGGTGACGGGATCGGTCGCGCTGCTAGGCAGCGGCAAGGGCAACGCGCTCTCGAGCGTGGTCCATTCGATGGAGCCAGACTTCTTATCCCGCCTGATCTCAGAGACGGTGGCGTTCTTCGTGTCGCTGGTCTTGCCGCGGGTTGCATCGATGCTGACGCTGCTGACGAGGGACGGTGCATGCCACGCCTCGAGCACGGCCTTGGCCATCACCCAGTGGACGCCTTCGCCGGGGTGCACGCGATCGGGAATGAGAC
>JAOAPJ010000026.1 GCA_025462805.1 Acidobacteriaceae bacterium | reverse complement strand
GCGCCGAAGCCAAGTGTGAGTTTCAATTTGGAACTTAAGCGACCTTTCGACGTCGCATAGTCGACTTTCGCCTAGGATTCGGCATTGCAAGGTGGGAGATTTACGGTACCGGCAGGCGTAGCCGGTGCTAACGGGAGTAATCGCCCAGAGATCTTTCGCGGTCCTCACCAAATCCGCCGAGCGGTGAGCCGTGGCTGTCGCAACAGAGCGGAATCACGCGTCGCACGAAATACTTTTCAGGATGGCCATGTTCAATCGTCTCTTGCTCCTACGGATTCGTGTCGCCGCGCCCCTGCTGGCGCTGGCTCTCCTGTCACCAGCCTCTTTTGGACAGATGCGCACAGTGGCGGTTCCGCGCGTGCAGAGTGCGGTGGATTCCGCACAGGCGATCCCGCTGAGGGTTAGTCCGCTGCCGGTGGCAAAGGCTGCGTACGACCAGGGCGCCCTCCCAGATGGTGCAAGTGGCCGGATGATGGTGGTGTTGCAGCGCAGTGCTGAGCAGCAGAAGGCCCTGGATGAGATGCTCGCGGCGCAAAAGGATCCGAAGAACGCGCTCTATCACAAATGGCTGACCCCAGAAGAGTTTGGTGCCAGCTTCGGCGTGGCCGATGCCGATGTGCAGGCGGTGACCGGCTACCTGTCCGCGCAGGGCTTCCAGGTGGGCCGCATCTTCAAGAACAAGATGGCGGTCGAGTTCTCCGGCACGGCCGGACAGGTCCGGTCCAGCTTTGGAACAGCGATTCATAGCTATGCGCTGAACGGCCGTGGGTTCACAGCGAATGCCTCCGTCCCGCAGATCCCACAGGCTCTCGCTCCCGTCATCCGCAACATCTCTGGCCTGTCCAACTACAAGCAGGCAACGAACTCCGTCACTGCCCAGATGGTGCGGGATGGAAAGACCGGCAAGATTCATCCTCTCTACGCAGATCAGTTCAATGCGAACCCAGGCGCCGAGGCGGTCTCGCCTGGCGACTTGGCAGTGATCTACGACATCCCGACCTCGCAATATGACGGTACTGGCGTGACGGTCGGGATCATTTCCGATTCGAATGTGAACCTCGCGATCCCCGCGAACTATCGCACCATTTTCGGATTACCAGACAACCCGCCGACTGTGGTTGTCGACGGGGCAGACCCGGGCATCAACCCCGACACCGAGCTTATTGACGGGGAGATCGAGCTGGTGGCGGCGACCGCGCCGGCTGCGAAGGTTATTCTGTACACCGCGGCCGACACCAATCTGGATACTGGCATCGATTTCGCGACGCTTCGCGCGCTCGAAGAGAATGCGGCGCAGGTTCTGGTCTTTGGCTTCGAGAACTGCGAAGCCAACATGCCTGCGGGACTCCATGACTTCTTCAACGCGATCTGGGAGCAGGCCGCAGCACAGGGCATATCAGTCATCGTGACGTCGGGCAGTGGCGGAGCGGCTGGATGCGACGCTCACACCAGCACCACTACGGAACCCACGGCGACCCAGGGGCTGGCGGTAAGCGGTTATGCCACGACCCCGTTCAACACAGCGGTGGGGGCAACCGACTTCTACTATGGTCCATTCGGCACGGTAGTAAGTCAGCAGAACCCGGGCCCCTTCTTTAATTACTGGTCGACGGACAACAGCACTTATGTCTCGGCTCTCAGCTACATCCCGGAGCAGCCCTTCAACTCGAGCAATCAGGCGACCAATCAGGTGCAGTTCTCTCCAGTGGTTGTCGCATCGGGAGGCGGGTTCAGTTCATTCACCGCCTCGGGTGCGGTCGTCTCTGGGCAGAGCGTCATGGAGCAGCCGGCGTACCAGAGTAGGGTGGTTTCTCACATCTCTCAGAACAAGCGTGTGATTCCGGACGTCTCGATATTTGCGGGCAACGATAACGGAAGCACCTACATGCTTTGCCTGCTGGCCTCGAGTTGCGTGGGAGGATCGCCAAGCACGGGAGTGACCTATGACAGCGCCGGCAATCCGGACTTTGCTGCAGCGGCATTTGGCGGCATTGCGGCTCTGCTCGTCCAGGCACGTGGACCTCAGGGGAATCTGAACCCGAATCTGTATGCGGCGGCCGCCTCGCCGAACGCATCGCTCATCTTCCACGACATCGTCAACGGGACCAACAAGGTGCAGTGCGCGCCGGGCAGCCCGGACTGCGTGAATGGCCTGACCGTCGGATACGTCGCGGGCCCCGGATTTGACGCAGCTTCCGGTCTCGGCAGCGCAGATGTCGCCAACCTGATCAGATTCTGGCCTGCAGCTCTGCCGGCAGCCACGGTGACACTCAGCTTCACCAAGGCCGGCCAGCCGATCGCGGGCAATTTCGTCCATGACGATCCTACGATTCAGTTGAACGTGTCGGTTACGGGGCCCGGTACGACGCCCACCGGCGATGTCTCGATCACCACTTCCTCGCCCGAGGCATCGGGCAGCGGCGTCGAAGCCTTGCCGCTCGCGGGCGGTCAAGCTGTGGACTCGGGAATCGCGACCCTGCTGCCCGGTGGCACCTACACATTGACGGCCCGGTATGCGGGCGACCGCCAGTACGGACCAGCAACTGCATCGACTACGGTCACAGTCGGCCAGATCACTTCCAGGCTAAAGTTGCTGACCACCGATCAGCTAAACAACCCTCTGCCGGTCTATTCGGGTCAGACGTTTCCGTACGGAACGCGAGTCCAGTTCTCATTCCAGGTGACCGATGCGAATGATCCCAACGACCCACAGTCGGCAACCGGTTATGTCACTCTGAAGGACTTTGGCACCGTGCTCACGGCGTTGCCGCTGGATTCCGAGGGGTTCACAACCTACGCGTCCGACCGCCTCACCAAGGGGTCCCACCAGTTCACCGCGACCTACTCGGGCGATGCGACATTCAGCACGTCCGCCCTCACCAGCGGCGGGCCAACTCTTGTGATCGGAAGCGTCCCCACTGCCACCACCCTCACCTCCACGGACACGAGCGGACCCTCCCGCAACGGCCTGCTGGTTGCCACCGTCACATCGACCGGCACCGTCACCCCTACATCCGGCGGGAATGCTCCCGTGGGCACCGTGCAGTTCCTCTCCGGCAACACGGTCCTGGGAAGTGCGGCCCTGAATATTGGCAGTTTCAGTGGCGGAAACCCCGCATCGTCGGCCTTGTTCGGGCTGCCGCGGAGCGCATTCCCAACAGGGGCATCGGCGATTAATGTGGTGGCGAAGTATGTGCCGGACAGCACCAACGACTATCTCACCTCGACCTCCGCTCCACTCCGCGTCGGCCTCGGTGTCGGCATCAACACCACGATCAAATTCTCCACGACTCCGGCAAATGCAGCGAGCTTTCTGGATACTTCGTCTCTGACTCTCAATGTGACGGTGATCGCTAACAGCGGAGGCCCCGCGCCGACGGGCGCCGTGTCGTTCATCTCCAATGGCGCGTCGATCGGTCAAGGTACCCTGGTGAACGGCTCTGTGTCCTTCACCATCAACCCGGATCCGACGAGTGGCTTTTTACCCGTGCCACTAGGGCAGAGTTTCATCGTCATCCAGTACAATGGAGATGCGACTCACTCGCCTGCAAGCAGTTCCGCTCGGGTGAACATCTACGATGAATTGGGCGCTCCTGACTTCTCGATGCAGGCCAACGAGACGTATCAGACGATGTCGCCGTCGAAGACCGCAGCTACCTTCCATGTCCAGTTCACCTCGGTGAATCGCTTCGGAACCCTGGGCGACAAGATCCTCCTGTCATATCAGACGCCGGCGAACATCACCTGTTCGGCAAACCCCTCATCGCCAAGTTTTGCCAACATCTACTCAACCTTGACGGTCACCTGTGTCCCCACCGCGGGAACGACCGTTGCCCAAGTCACCGCGCCATCCAACCCGCGACTGTTGTGGCTCGCCGGGGGCGGAACGGCATTGGCCTGTGTCATGCTCTTCGGCATACCAGCAAGGCGCCGGTCGTGGCAGTCGCTGATCGCAGGCATGGCGCTGGTCGTCGTTGCTTTCGGCCTCAATGGTTGTGGAGCTACCGTCGCGAACGGGCCGCTGAAGAATTACTACGACACGATCAATCACGGGACGGGGG
>JAOAPJ010000008.1 GCA_025462805.1 Acidobacteriaceae bacterium | reverse complement strand
GTTATCTGCTGACCGGCAGGCATGGCTTCTTCTCCTGCTACGAGGCCTTCATCCACATCGTGGACTCCATGTTCAACCAGCACGCCAAGTGGCTCAAGGCTTGCCAGAGCCTTCCCTGGCGCAAGCCCATTGCGTCGCTGAACTATCTGCTCTCCTCGCACGTCTGGCGGCAGGATCACAACGGCTTCTCGCACCAGGATCCCGGTTTTATCGATCATGTGGCCAACAAGAAGGCGAGCATCGTGCGCATCTATTTGCCGCCGGACGCGAATACTCTGCTTTCGGTCACGGATCATTGCCTGCGTTCGCGCAACTACGTCAACCTGACCATCGCGGGGAAGCAGCCGGCACCGCAGTGGCTCTCGATCGAAGCCGCGGAGCAGCACTGCATTGCCGGCCTGGGGGAGTGGAAGTTCGCGTCGAATGACCATGGCGACCCGGAGGTGGTGCTGGCCTGCGCCGGGGATGTGCCAACGCTCGAGACCATGGCGGCAGCCGACGTGCTGCGCGACTGGATCCCGGACCTGCGCGTCCGGGTGGTGAATGTCGTCGACCTGTTCACGCTTGAGACCTTCGACCAGCATCCGCATGGCATCGAAGACGAGGCCTTCGATCGTCTCTTCACCAAGGACAAGCCGGTCGTCTTCGCCTTCCACGGCTACCCGACAGTGGTGCACAAGCTGATCTACAAGCGGCACAACCACGCGAACTTCCACATCCACGGGTACAAGGAGGAGGGCACCACTACCACGCCCTTCGACATGACGGTGCTCAATGAGCTCGATCGCTACACGCTGGCGCTCGATGCGGTGAGGTATGTGCCCCGGCTGGAGCCGCGCTACCCGGAGTTCAAGCAGCGGCACTCCGAGATCATGCAGCGGCACAAGCTCTATGTCTCCGAGCACGGCGAGGATATGCCGGAGGTGCGTGATTGGAAGTGGCAGCCTCGGGCGTAAGATCGTGTCGCGAACGGGGTTCCGGCGTATGGATGTGCACGAGTCCGCATCCTACTTAGCATGATTCTCCGCGCACGGCATCCGGCCCAGCCGGACACAACCCTCGGCGCATGGGAGGCCTTTGAAAAGACGCAAGGCGCACGGCGCTATGAAGGATATGTCTCGCAGCCGGCCCATGCCGCGCTGGCCGGTCGCATCGCCGCAGCATTAGAGGATGACGTCTTCGGCAGGCTCCCGCGAGAGGTGATCGATACCGTACGTCTGCACGATGCGGGCTGGGCAGTGCCCGATCTCACCGCGCTGGAGTGTTGCGTTGAGGTACATCCGCACTCTTTCCTGAACTGCCCGGCAGAGAAGGCGGTCGAGGCGTGGACGAGGTCGGTACGTGAAGCAGAAGCGCGCGCACTGGTCGACGGCATCCTGACCAGCCGCCACTTCTGCCTGCTTGCTCCGCGTGACGATCATCCCGCACACGAGGAGTTCATCGCCTCCGAAACCGAACGGCGGGAGGCCAATGAAGAGATGTGCGATGTCTCGCCGGAGAAGCTGGACCGATACACCGCCGCGCTTGGTTTTTGCGATCTTCTCTCCCTGTGTCTCTGCTCCGGGTTGAACGGCGCTATCCAGATGCCGCTCTGTCATCCCGCCTCTCCGGACGCAGAAGACGCCGACCAGATCTCTATCACGATCTTCGCGAACACGATCGGTTTTGACCGGCCTGTGCTTCACCGCGGAACGCAGGTATATCTCGATATGTGGGTTGGATCCGCCCCCGGACCGCTCAAGCATCAGCGGATCTGCTGGCGTTCCATCTGAGTTCAAACGGTCGAGGTCCGAACACGACGGCGGGCACACGGCGCATCCAAACCCGCATGGCTGACCAGCAAGATGTTGACTTTATGCGTCTCGCCATCGAGCAGGCGCACCTCGGCGCGATGACACCCGGCGGAGCAGAGGTGGGTGCGGTGCTCGTCAAAGGGGGCGAGGTCGCCTGTACCGGCTTCAACGAGAGCGAGATGCACGACGACCCCACGGCTCATGCCGAGATGGTCGCGATCCGCCGCCTCTGCGCGAGGCTCCAGACCACCTCACTCGAGGGCTACACGCTCTACTGCACGCTGCAGCCCTGCGGGATGTGCACCATGGCCTGTCTGTGGGCGGGCATCAGCCGCATTGTCTATGGAGCCGGGCGCAAGGATGTGCATGCCGTGTATTTCGAGTCCCGCCACAACGACACGGTGGACTTTATCGGCGATGCCTTCCGCAACGACCTCTCCATTGAAGGGGGCATCCTGGCGGATGAGTGCGCTACGTTCTATGCCAAGCCGCAGGAGCCCCTCCGCGAAGATGAGAACCCGGCGCACGGGCGCACCGAACGCGCTGAGTAGCAGCGCGCGCCAGTCATTCGACGCCGCCCGGAGTGACTGTGCCTGCCCCGAAGGTGGACTTGCCCGGGGTGGAACTTCCTCTAGAATGCGGAGACAGGAATGAGTCAAGCGGATGGGCATTCCCGCGGCGCATTCGAGACTCTTCTTCGGCCCTGGAGGTCAGCTTTGCGGCACCGTACCTTCATTGCGATGGCAGCCCTGGTGCTGACTTCCGTTGCCCTGCCCCATCTGCGTGCTCAGAGCCAGGAGCCGGCGTCTATTGCCAGTGCGGAAAATGCGCCGCAAACGGCCGGCCCGGCCACCTCCGAGAGCCCAAACCAGAGCACTAGTCAGATTACGAGCGAGACCACTAGCCCGGCCACGAGCCAGACCAGCCTGCCTGCCGTTCAGCTTCCTGGCGTCCCCGAAACCCCGGCTGCCGAAGGTCCGGCGGGACAGGCGAACGACCCGGAGTTCCGCGCTGCTGTCGCCCAGGCTGCGCCCTTCATGCCCGCGGCCTACGCTTCAGAGCCATTCCGCCTGCGCCTGCATAACCTGCACACGCTGGAGGACATCGACATCGTTTACCGGATCGGTGACAACTACACACCCGATGCCGCGGCCCAACTTAACTACTTCCTGCGCGACCACAACACGCAGGACGTCAAAGCCTATGACCCGCGTGAGTTCGACCTGCTGCACGACATCCTGGTGCGGCTCAACCGTCCTGACGCTACTATCGACGTCGTGTGCGGGTATCGCACTCAGGTGACCAATGAACGGCTGCGCGCCAGCAGCCGCGGCGTGGCGGAACACTCGCAACACATCCTGGGCCACGCCATCGATATCCAGATCCCCGGCTCCTCCACGGCGAAGATTCGCGAGGCCGCGCTCTCGCTGAACGAAGGTGGGGTTGGCTACTATCCCACCGGCCACTTCGTGCACGTGGACGTGGGCGCTATCCGCACCTGGACCTACTCCCCTCGCCGCCATCGTGGACACCTGCGCCATGCCGCGCACCGCGGCCGTACTGCGCATCGCCGGCGGCTGACGCACGCTGCAGGGGTCTAGAGTCGGGTTAGCCAGGTCCTCCACCTCCGACCACTTCCAGCAACAGCGCGGTACCAGAATCCAGCTGCCACGTCGGGCGGCTGAGCCCCAGCACGATAGGTTGAGCACTGCCGCCTGCGGCATCGATGGCGACGCCCGGCAGGTCATAGATGCCCTTCGCGGTCGTCGAGAAGGGGCCCATCGCTCGCATCGCGGTGCCACCCGGCAGCGGCGGAGCGTAGACGCCATAGAGGTCCGCGCGGCCGACCGGTTCGCTGTACTGGTTGTAGACCGTGCCCGATCCGGCGGAGCGATAGACCTCGTCGCGTCCGATTTGCATGGTGGTCCAGTCTGCGGGACTACCGGTCCCCCGGTCAGTGGCGCCCAGCGGCTCGGCCGCCCGACCCACGTCTATCCAGTGTGCCGCCGCAAGCAATCGCACAGCGATCGGTTC
>JAOAPJ010000434.1 GCA_025462805.1 Acidobacteriaceae bacterium | reverse complement strand
TGCACCATCACGGGGTGCCCAGGCGTAGGCACCGCGTCTGCCGGAGCCGTCTCAAGTGGCGCCGCGATGCCGGCGTGGGGCTTCGAGGGTAGCGTGGGTCGATGAGAATAGGGGACTGCGGTCAGGGCGGTGTCACCTGCGTTCGGCTCAACCACGCGCGTGTTGCGAATCGTTTTTGCAGCGTCATCGGCCGCTGTATTGTGAGCAGCGCGGTCCGTGGCTGCGTGAGGCGCCGTGTCCTTTTGAACGGGAGCTTTCGCGGCGGCGGGTGGCTCATCCGCTTCCGCCACGGGCGGCTTAGCGGCCGCGGGCGACGGTTCGCCCGCTGCGGCGGCGTTGTCGGATATCTCCGGCTTGAGCGGCTCGCTATTCAACTCACGTTGGGCGAGAGTCTCGGTCGGCGCTGGCTTAGCGGCGGACGCGCTCGTTCCACTGGATGCGTGCGCGTTGCGGCGGCCCATGGAGTAGCCGAATCCGAAGAAGATTCCGCAGATCAGCACCACACCGAAGAAGATGCTGAGCAGCGAGCCGACACCGAGCGTTAGGTCGGTATTGGACCGCGGGTGCTCCTCGGGATCGATCTCATCAAGAAGCGAGTTCATGCTTACTCATCCGTTCGGGGCGGTGGCGGTACAGTGACGCCCGGGCCGGTCGCACCACCCTGCACCGTCTTATTGAACAATGAGATGAGCTCAATCGGTAGCGGAAATACGATAGTTGTATTCTTCTCGGTACCTATATCGGTAAGGGTCTGCAGATAGCGGAGCTGCAGGGTAATCGGCTGCTGAGCCAGCAGGGCAGCGGCATCTACCAGACGTTGCGAGGCAGCAAATTCGCCCTCGGCATTGATGATCTTGGAGCGTTTCTCGCGCTCCGCCTCGGCTTGTTTGGCCATGGCGCGCAGCATGGACTCCGGCAGATCCACCTGCTTGACCTCGGTGCTGGTCACCTTCACACCCCACGGTGCGGTGTGATGGTCCAGAATCTGCTGGATCCGTATGTTCAGCGTCTCGCGTTGGCTCAGCAACTGGTCGAGTTCCACCTCGCCCAGGACTGAGCGCAGCGTGGTCTGCGCAAACTGCGAGGTCTGGTAGACGTAGTTCGAGACCTCGATCACTGCCTTCGCCGGATCGACGACGCGGAGCGTGATGACCGCATTCACCTTTAGCGTGACGTTGTCGCGCGTGATGATGTCCTGCGGCGGGACCTCCAGCACCTCTTGCCGAAGGGTGATACGCACCATCTGGTCGAATGGCCGGAACACCACGATGACCCCGGGCCCCTTGGGCTGCGGCAGGGCGCGGCCCAGACGGAAGACAACACCACGCTCGTATTCGCGCAGAATCTTGATCGAGCCGAGAAGATACAGCACGACGATGACAACAATGATCAGGCCGAACAGGCTCATGGGGCGGTTTCCTCGCGCAAGAAGTGTACAGCCGCCTCTCCCTGTTGCGTGAACAACTAAGGCCCGCAGAAGCAGCTAAGGGCGCACGATTGGCTCGACAGTCAGCGTAAGGCCATTCACGGCAGTGACCCGCACCTGTTCATCGCGAGCCGCCGGCCTTACACTTTGCGCCTGCCAGAGTTCGCCCTGCACCATGACCTGCCCGGCCGGCTCCAGCGGCGTCACCACTACGGCAGTTTGCCCAAGGAGCGCGTCTGCGCCTACCAGCGACTTGTTGCGGCGCGCGCGCACCGCCAACCGCAGAAGGAAGACCGTGATCAGGCCGAAGCCGATACCGGCGGCAATCGCGGTTGCAGGATGGACGCGCATCTCCGGCACCGGTCCTGCGACCAGGGTCATCATGCCCAGCACCAGGCATACGATTCCCGCCGCAGCCAGCACGCCGTGGCCCGCAAACTTCAGATCCAGCAGCATCAGCACGATGGCTGCAACCAGCAGCATGACGGCGGTATAGTGCACCGGCAGCAGGTTGAGCGCGAACAGCGACATCACAACCAGCAGCGTACCCAGTGCGCCAGGCACAATCGTTCCGGGCACATTGAACTCGAGGTAGATCAAGAGGCCGCCGATCACCAGCATCAGCACTGCCAGGTCCGGATTCATCAGCCGGTCCAGTACTCGGTCGCGCAGTGTAGGCTCGACCACGTCGAGCGTTGCGTTCCTGGTATGCAGCACCAGCTTGCTGCCGTTCATGCGCGTAACGGTTCGGCCGTCGATCTCCTGGAGGAGGCTGGAACGGTCGGGCGCGATCAGGTCAATCAGGCCAAGCTGTTTGCACTCCTGCGCGCTATACGACTTGGAGTTCCGTACGGCATCTTCCGCCGCCTGCGGATTGCGGCCCCGTTGCGCCGTGTAGGAGCGAAGAAACGCCGCCGTATCGTTCTCGATCTTCTGCTTCATGGTGTCATCGATCTTGGCGCCCTCGACCACCGGATGAGCAGCACCAGCGTTCGTGCCCGGCGCCATGGCGGCGATGTCCGCCGCTTCAAGCAGGAAGAAGCCGGCTGAGCCGGCCCGCGCACCAGACGGCGCGACGTATACGATCACCGGCACGGGCGATGCGCCGATCCGCCCAGCCATGTCGCGCATCGTGGTCAGCAGCCCGCCTGGTGTGTCCAGTTCGATCAGCAGCGCGTCTGCGCGAATATCCGCGGCGTGGTCCAACGCGCGTGTGACGTAGTCGTTGCTGATCGGCTGAATCGTGTCCTTCAGCCGGACCATGACGATGACTGGTCTGGCTGCTTGCGCCGGGGGGGCGGCACACGCTGGACCTATCGCAACACACATAGCGCCGATCAGGAGGACAACGGACGCGACGATGCGAAGCAGCTTCATGGATGTGTGGCTACGGGCTGGACAGTCGGTGCAGGGGGAGCTGCGGTGAGGGCCTGCTGCAGCCCGCGCGCATCGCTGTTTCCCGGCTCCAGTTGCAGGGCATGGTTCACGTCGTCACGCGCAGCGGGCAGTTGACGCGCCGTTCGATCCAGCCGCGCCAGCGTCAGCCAGGCAGACGCATTGGGCTGGAGCTTAATGGAGCTCTGCGCCTCCGCGCGAGCCAGCGCGTCATCGCCGTTGCGGCGCCGCACCTCGGCCAGCCCGGCATGCGCCTCCGCATTGTTGGTATCGGCTTCCAGCGCTATTTGGAACTCACGCTCCGCCTCGAGCAGGAGGCCGCGGCCGAGGTAGATCTTGCCTTCCTTTGCCAGCGCGCCGGCCTGCTCCGCCGGTGGCAGGGTAGCGAGCCGCTGCGCCTCCATCTCTTCCAGTTCCGAGGCGGCCTGCCGGAATGACGCATCGTTGAAGCCGCGCTTGATGCGCTCGAGCGGCAGGTTGCGTTGGGTCGGCACGGGAGCGCCAGGGTCCTGCTGGGCGCCGCCCGGAACGGCTGCCGGCGCCAGCGGTGGCTGCCGCAGCGTGTTCTGAAGGCTGATCGCCTCGGAGTCCTGCGGCCGCAGCTTCAGCGCCTGCGCCAGCGCGTCCAGCGCATTGCGCGTGTCGCCGCGCCTAGCCAGCGCGATCGCCAGATTGAAGGAGTAGTCCGCATCGTGCGGATCCCCTGTGATCGCCTCCTGGAAGAGCGCACCGCCGTCGTGGCCGCGACGCGATGCCGCCACGGCCTGGTTGTTCACCACCTCGGGAAGCGGGAGCTGCCCGGCGACGAAGGCGAAGGCTTCCTCAGCCTGGTCATAATGCCCGGTATAGAAGAAGGCAAGCCCGCGGTAGAACTCTGCCTGCAGGGCCGCCCGGTCGGTCTTGCGGAGATGTCCCAGCGCCGCGGCCGCGGCATCGAATTGCTGGTCGGAGAAGTTCGTCATCCCCAGGGCCAGCCATGCGGGCGAGTACTTCGGATTCTCCGCAACTGCGATTTTGAGGTGCCGGAGGCGTTCCTCGGGATTGCTCTCGATGATGCCACGGATGTAATTCTCAAATCCGTTCAGGTGCAGGTTGGCTCCGGCGGCGAGAAAGCTGCTTTCGGGCAGGGGGAACTTCGGATCCAGCTCGCGCGCGATGTGCCAGGCCACGCTGTCCAGAACGTCGAGCATGTGATCCAGCGGCCCGTCCTGCATCAGCGGTGCGCTCAGCCGTAGCGCATTTACATCCAGCATCTGCGCAGCCACGTGCAGGTTGCCGTTCTGCATGGTGTAGGAGCCTACGATGACGTCATCGGCGTCGAGCGTCTGCGCCAGCCGGATCGCGGTCGCGCGCGAGG
>JAOAPJ010000082.1 GCA_025462805.1 Acidobacteriaceae bacterium | reverse complement strand
GCCAGAGCGACGGCATTCGCCTGTTGCGCATTCTGTCGCAGCGCCAGTGTCTTCATCCCGCGCAGCACGAGGAAGCTGTCGAACGGAGAAAGCCCGCCACCCTCGCCATTCTGGATCAGGTATAGATCTTCGCCGAGCGATGTCTCCTTCACGACGACGGCCCCGGCCATGACATCACTGTGGCCGCAAAGGAATTTGGTCGCCGAGTGGATCACGATATCGCAGCCGAGCTCAAGCGGCCGCTGCAGGTACGGCGACATCGTGCTGTTGTCCACGCAGACGCGCGCACCATGTTCATGGGCAACCCTGGCAATACGCTCGAGATCCAGGATCTGAAGCAGCGGGTTCGTCGGTGACTCGAGGTAGACCAGCTTCACTGCCGGAGTGAGCGCGGCCGTGAGAGCCTGCTCATCGGTGAAGTCGACGTATTTGACCGTGATGCCACGGTTGGCCAGGATGCGCGAGAAAAGCCGATAGGTCCCACCGTATAGATCGTCGCAGGCCAGGATCTCTTCGCCCGGCTTGAGCAGACGCGTCACCGCAGTGATGGCGGCTAGCCCCGTTCCAAAGCAAAAGGCGCGCGTCCCGGACTCAAGAAGCGCCAGCTGCGTCTCGAGCACTGCGCGCGTGGGGTTCCCGCTGCGTGTGTAGTCGAAGTCACCGAAGGAGGTCGCCGAGTCCTGCCGGAAGGTAGCCGTCTGGTAGATCGGGGTATTCGCTGGGCGACAGCGGTCGCCTGGAGCCGGATCAAAGCTCAAGAGAAGCGTTTCAAACTTCAAGGGTCACCTCCGGCGAGCCGAGGGCGGCGATAACAATGTGCAAGACAGCCTCCAATGCGCGAGTCAGGGAAGAACGGGGCAGTGCATGTCCCTAGCCGGTTCGTTCGCGCGCGGAGCTGGCTTCAGAATCCAGGCGCAGACTGCACACCGGCTAGGGTGCGCATGGCCATAGGCATTCGTCCGCCAGAGGGGTAGATCATGCTCTTGAGGCTAAGGGAGAGCGGCAGCGACGTCAAGCGCAGGCGACACCTCAGCACTCCTCCTGAAGATGGAAGACCGTCCCTCGCTCGTGCCTCAACCGGCATCCGCGAGCCAACTCGCTTAGTATGCGCCGGTCTGCTGCAGTGGCAGGATCACCTGGAAGCACGTCTTGCCCGGTTCACTCTGTACGCTCAGCGATCCGCGGTGCAGGCGGACTATCCGCTGCGCCGTATCGAGCCCCAGGCCCAGCCCATGTCCGGGCGCCTTGGTCGTGAAGAACGGCTCGAAGACGCGGGCCTGCATCTCCTTCGGTATGCCGGGCCCGTCGTCTTCTACCTCAATCATGAGCACTTCGGAGGCACGACGCACGCCCAGTCGGATACGGCCGCGTCCCTTGATCGCCTCAAGCGCGTTCTCCAGCAGTACGGTCCACACCTGGTTCAACTCGCTGCCGTATGCAGAGATGATGGGCAGGTTCGGCTCATACTCGCGCACCATCTCCACATGTTGCAGCCGGGACTGCAGCATAGCCAGCGTGTTCTCCAGGCTCTGCGGCACGTCCACTTCCTGGATCGGCGCCTGGTCCATGTAGGAATAGTCCTTGATCGCCGTGATGAGGTCGAAGATGCGCGCCGTCGAGTCCAGCATCGCCTCGGCCATGCGCTCCGCGCGCAGCGTGGACGCGTGCTGCGAGAGCAGTAATGTGGTGCTCTCGGGTGTCAGGAATGGGGGCAATGCATCGAGATGCTCGGGCAGAATGCCGGCTTCCGCGAACTCGGCTCCCATGTGCGCACCGCTGGGGATCTGGTGCTCCTCCAGCCAGCGTTGCAGTGCCTCTTCCCGCAGGGCGACCTCGGAGGGTGTCAGGGTCGGCTTGCCATCCAGGCTGCGGTGGATGTACCTATCCCACGCGCGGAGCGCCTCCACGTGCTCCGGTGCGAAGCAGAGGGCGCCCAGGCGGAAGCGCTCGCGCCCGAAGATCTCCAGCTCCTTCAGCATGCCGGAGGCAGCGCGCTGCGCAGCGGAGGCGGGGTTGTTGAGCTCGTGCGCGAGATTGGCGGCAAGCTTGCCCAGCGCATTCAACTTCTCGGATTGCTGCTCGATGCGGGTGACTTCGCGCGAGCGGTCAAGCAGGATGCTCACGACGCGCTGCGTCATGGAGGGAACCTCCGCCAGCATCCGCGGGAAGATGGATTTGTCATACTCGACTGCCCAGGTGGGGGCGCTGGTCACGCCATGACCACCATAGGTCTGCATGCGGGAAAAGGGCAGCAGTCCCGTAATCTGTCCCGCTCGCCCGATGAACAGTACTGGCGCTCCGCTGCTGCGGTCACGCTGCACCTGGATCTCACCCTTCAGGATGATCGACATGCGGCAGGCAGGCTCGCCCTGCTGGAATAGCGCGGTGTTCGCGTCCACCATGCGCTCTTCGCCGTTGATGGCCAGCCACCGATACTCTTCCGCCGTCATTCCATGGAGCGGCGCCACGTTGCGCAGTGCTTCAGTGAGCACTGCGATGCGATCACTCGATGTAGTCACCGGCTGGTCGATCACGCTCTCGCTCATCGGACGGCTCCTAGCACACTATGGTAGCCCACCGGGGTGTAGACGAAGCATGAAGTGTGTGTGGCTTTGTAAAGCGGCCTGGCAGAAAAACCCCCTAATCTTGTTACTGGCCAAGCCGATCCCAACCATCAATGACGCACCCGCATCTCCCCCTGCGCATGGGGGATGCTGCCGATGGGAGCGGCCGATGCAGGGTAGGAAGCGGGCCCACTTGAAGCCGCCGTTGCTGTGAGAACAAGGGCGGCCGTCTCCGGCCATCCCCTTTGTCTCGTATAGCCGCGGACTAGCTCTTCGCGACCGGCTCTGGCGCCACCGGCGATTGGGACTCCGCCGTCACAGGATCCAGGAAGGGCATGGCCGCCCGTAGCTTGGCGCCCACCTGCTCGATCGGATGGGACCGCTCGGCTGTACGGTACTTCTCAAACTGGTGCCGCCCACTGCGATTCTCTTCCATAAACCTGCGAGCGAAGGAGCCATCCTGGATCTCCGCCAGCAGCTTCTTCATCTCGGCGCGCGTCTGGTCGGTGACGATGCGCGGCCCCGCCGTGTAGTCGCCGAACTCCGCCGTGTCGGAGATCGAGTAGCGCATGTAGTTGAGACCGCCGCGGTACATCAGGTCCACGATCAGCTTCAGCTCATGCATGCACTCGAAGTAGGCCATCTCCGGCGCGTAGCCTGCCTCCACCAATGTGTCAAAGCCCGCCTTGACCAGAGCCGCCGTGCCGCCGCAGAGCACTGCCTGCTCGCCAAAGAGATCCGTCTCGGTCTCTTCCTTGAAGGAGGTCTCGTACACGCCGGCCCGGGTGCAACCGATGCCGCGCGCGTAGGAGAGTGCCAGCGGCTGTGCCGTGCCGCTCGCATCCTGATGGATCGCGATCAGGCCCGGGACCCCGCCGCCCTCAGTGAAGATCTCGCGCACGCGATGGCCCGGCGCCTTGGGCGCAACCAGCGCGACATCGATATCCGCCGGCGGCTTGATAAAGCCGAAATGGATGTTGAAGCCGTGTGCGAAGAGCAGCAGTTTGCCTTTGGTCAGGTGCTGAGCAATGTCCTTGGTATAGACCTGCGCCTGCGTCTGGTCCGGCACCAGAATCATGATGACGTCTGCCCAGGCCGCGGCATCGGCGACGCTGAGCACGGTGAGGCCCGCCTTCTCCGCCTTCGCGCGGGAGCGGCTATTGGCGGCGAGACCTACGCGCACATCGACACCGGAGTCCTTCAGGTTGAGTGAGTGGGCGTGGCCCTGCGAGCCGTAGCCGATCACCGCAACCTTCTTGGCCTGGATGAGCGAGAGGTCGGCGTCCTGATCGTGAAATACCTTGGGCATGTTTGCTCCTTATGTATGGAAAGCGAGTCAGCGGCTCAGCAAGTCAGCGAGTCAGCAGCAGGTCGTGCCGGTCGAGAATGGATACGCTGCGGTTTGTGTTGCATTGGGTGCAGAGGTGAGGCACAGCTAGATCTCTTCCTCGTGCACGTTGTCGAATTCGTTGGGGAGGATCTCGTCCAGCTCCGGCTTCCTACTGTAATCCGGACCGTGCGTGCCGTTGCTTGGTTTGCTGCCGAGCGCGGAAAGCACGCGGCTGGTGTGGTGACCGCGCCGCATAGCCATGCGGCCAGTGCGGGAGATCTCGAGGATGGTGTAGCCGGATTCGGTGATCACCTGCACCAGTCCTTCGACCTTCGAGGAGCTGCCGGTCATCTCGAGCATGATCGACTCGGGCGCAAGGTCCACGACGCGGGCCTTGAACACATTCGCAAGCTCGAAGATCTGCGACCGGGAATGCGGCCCATTCGGCGAGTCAGGACCGACGGCGATCTTCACCAGGCATAGTTCGCGCACGACAGCAGCCGCGCGGTCGACTTCGTCGACATGGACAGTCGTCTCCAGCTTGTAGAGCGAGGCACGGATGCGGTGCGCGGCCTGGTCGTGCGCCTCGCAGACGATGGTCATGCGTGACGTGTCCGGCCGCTCCGATTCACCGACCGTAAGCGAGACGATATTGATGTTCAGCCGGCGGAAGAGGGAAGCCACCCGCGTCAGGACGCCGGGCTTGTCTTCCACCAGTGCTACGAAGGTGTGCAGCATCTACTCGTCCTCCGCAGTCTCGAGCAGCGGATCACGCTCGGGGCGGTGCACCATCTCGTGGAGTGCCGCGCCCGGCGCGATCATCGGGTACACGCCGTCTTCCTTCTCCACCTGGAAATTGATCAGGAACGGCCGTCCGGAGGTGCGTGCCCTGGTGACTGTCGGGGTCACGTCCTTGCGCGTGGACACATGCGCGCCATCGATGCCGTGTGCCCCAGCCAGCTTCACGAAGTCGGGAGAAAGGATCGGCGACGCGGAGTAGTTCTTCTCGTAGAAGGTCTCCTGCCACTGCCGCACCATGCCCAGGAAGCCATTGTTGATGATGGCGATATTGATCGCGAGCTTCTCCTGCACGATAGTCGAGAGCTCGGCCGCCGTCATCTGGAAGCCACCATCTCCGGCGATCACCCAGACGTCCTTCTGTGGGCAGGCGGTCTTTGCGCCAATCGCGGCGGGCAGCGCGAAACCCATGGTGCCCAGGCCACCCGAGGTGACCAGCGACCGCGGCGTCTCATGCTTGAAGTACTGCGCCTCCCACATCTGGTGCTGGCCCACATCCGTAACGATGATAGTGTCATGTTCGCGGCCGGCCGCTTGCGCCTCGCGCCAGATGTCGTGGATCACGTGCGCGGCGTACAGGTGGCCGTTATCGGGAAGGTTGATGATGTCCCGCACCGCCGCCGTACCCTTGGAACTGTTGATCGCGCGCAGCCAGCCGCTGTCGGTGCGCTTCGGCAGCAGCGGCAGCAGCGTCTCCAGCACGCCGCGCAGATCGCCGATCAGCGCGACGTCCGCTCTGACGTTCTTGTTGATCTCCGACGGATCGATCTCGATGTGGATCTTCTTCGCATGCGGAGCGTACTGTGCGAGATTGCCGGTCACGCGATCGTCAAACCGCATACCGAAGGCCAGCAGCAGATCGG
>JAOAPJ010000424.1 GCA_025462805.1 Acidobacteriaceae bacterium | reverse complement strand
TCATTGACTGTGCGTTGGCTGTAGCTGCCGACGGCGCTGACGCTGTCGTCGGCCCTACATAGAGCTGCGCCACCCACCAGTTGTTTTCTCCCGGCGGCGGTGCGGCCACATAGGCCAGCTTGCTGCCGTCTGGGGACCAATCAAACTCATACACGTGCAGGTTCTCGGGCGTGAGCAGCTCTGCTTCGCCTCCCTGGGCGCTGAGCACCGCCACCCGCTGCACCTCCAGACCCTCCACGCCGATTACGCCGGAGGGCGGCTTCATGGCCGCCAGCGCACCGGCAGGCCGCGTCGCGCCCGGCACAAAAAGGAAGCCGATCCGTTTGCCGTCCGGCGACCAGGCTGCGCTCTCGACTGCGCCCTTCAGCTGGCTGATCTGCCGCGGCTGCCCCCCGAGCGTCACCAGGAAGAAGTCTGGTTGACCGTCCTTGCCGCACGCGGCCGTGTAGAGCAGTTGGCGCGAGTCAGGAGCCCACAGCGGCGAGGTGGCGCTGCACTCCTTGCCCGTGACCACCGGCTGTGGATTCTCCCCATGCGGCCCGCTGATGAGAATGCGGCTCGATTCCCCGTGAGCTCGCTCCGTCCACGCCAGGTGCTGCCCATCGGGCGAGAGCGAGGTCTGCCCGATGCGGTCGACCTTCCCCAGATCAGCCAGGATCGCCCGCACCTTCGGGTCCGGCGCGGGATGGGCGTTGGAAGGAGTATCCGCGGCGAAACAAGGGACAGCAGAGAGGGCAGTGAGGGAGCAGGCCAGAACGGTGGAAATGACAGGGCGCCGCAGCGCGAAAGGCATCATGAAACGGATGCTAACCCAAGGAACACAGATCCTGCAGTGCGGCCCGGTCGCGGCCATCGAGGAAGGGCTGGTACCCACGCTCTGTATATAAACTGAATACGAGCGCGAAGCTGCATGGTGAGGTTTGCCGGTTCGGCGGAGCGATTCGGAGTACGAAAACCGTCCCCGAAACCACGCGAAAACCACGCTGACACCACAACCAACCGCGGTTTCAGACACAAATTTGCGCGGTGGATTGACCGCCATCGCGCCGCTTGCTATTGTTAGAAGGTTCCCCGAGGCACGTCTTGTGCGAGCAGTATGTCAGCACGCAGCCGGGCGCCAGACGGGATCCCACAGAGTGCAGGCAAGTTAGTTGGGCCTCTTCTGCGGTTCCTCGGCAGTCAAGCGAGGACGAAGATCGCATCGGTGCCTGCGACACCCTTCACCTGGAAGGGCTATGCGGGCCGGAACTTCGAAACGGAGCTGAACTCACAGAAATTACAGGGTTTCCCTGGTCTTCTGTCGCGTCCGGCCACCGTCCAAGTTCCTGTCTGAGATAGGAAGCGAAGCAGACGCGAAGCGGACAGGCGTGTGCCACGCCCGGAATGCGCCATGTGCGCATGAAGCCTGGCGAGCACAGTCCGTGGGCGGCTGCGAGTGAGATTTAGAAACGGGTAAGGAGTACGGTTTGCCGACATTCAATCAGCTGGTGAAGCAGGGTCGCACGGCACCGCGGTACAAGACCGCGAGCCCGGCGCTGCAGGGCTCCCCGCAGCGGCGCGGCGTGTGCACCCGCGTGTATACGCAGACACCCAAGAAGCCGAACTCGGCGCTGCGCAAGGTGGCCCGGGTGCGGCTCACCAATGGCATCGAAGTGACGACGTACATTCCGGGCATCGGCCACAACCTGCAGGAGCACTCGATCGTGCTGATCCGCGGGGGCCGTGTGAAGGACCTTCCCGGCGTGCGCTATCACGTGGTGCGCGGCTCGCTCGATTCGGTAGGCGTGGCCAACCGTAAGCAGAGCCGTTCCAAGTACGGCGCGAAGCGCCCCAAGACTGCAGCGAAGTAAGTCAGAAAAGGTTTAGAGAGCGATGCCTAGAAAAGGACATATTGCCAAGCGCGAAGTAGCCGCCGATCCGGTCTACAACTCCTCGCTGGTGACCAAGTTTGTGAACTCGATGATGTGGGGCGGCAAGAAGTCGACCGCGCAGACCATCTTCTATACCGCGATGAACAACCTGGAGCAGCGCGGCGGCGATGAGGCCCTGAAGCTATTCAAGAAGGCGGTAGAGAACTGCAAGCCGCTGCTCGAGGTCAAGACCCGCCGGGTCGGGGGCGCGAACTACCAGGTGCCGATTGAGGTAAACCCCGATCGCCGTACCTCGCTGGCCATCCGTTGGCTGGTGACCTTCGGTCGTGCCCGGGGAGAGAAGGGCATGGTCGAGAAGCTGACCAACGAACTGCTGGACGCGGCCAACGGCCGTGGCGCTGCGATGAAGAAGAAGGAAGACATTCACCGCATGGCCGAAGCCAACAAGGCGTTTGCGCACTATCGCTGGTAGGTCGCCTGAAGAGCGACGTTGCGCGCGAAGCACGTAACCGTGAAGCACGAAACATTGAACCGTACGTTTTGACGCTGGCCTCGGGGGCCGGCGAGAAGTTGAGAGAGAAGAGACCGTGGCTCGCCAAGTACCTCTAAATCGTTGCCGGAACATCGGAATCATGGCGCATATCGACGCCGGAAAGACGACGGCGACCGAGCGCATCCTGTTCTACACCGGCATTACCCATCGCATCGGCGAGGTGCACGAAGGCACGGCCACGATGGACTACATGGAGCAGGAGCAGGAGCGGGGCATCACCATCACCTCGGCTGCGACTACCTGTACCTGGAAGAACATCCGCATCAACATCATCGACACGCCCGGCCACGTGGACTTTACGGCTGAGGTGGAGCGGTCGCTGCGCGTGCTCGACGGCGCGGTGGCACTGTTCGACTCCGTCTCCGGCGTGCAGCCCCAGACCGAGACGGTGTGGCGCCA
>JAOAPJ010000404.1 GCA_025462805.1 Acidobacteriaceae bacterium | reverse complement strand
CCGGTGTTTCTCCTCAGTTGTGCGCCCCGCCTCCAGCGAAAGTGTAACGAGCGGCAAACTTTCCTCCTGAATGGACCCCAAGAAATGGCCCGAAAACTCAATCTTTCCCAGTTCCCAGCATAACTCTCGTAGCGGAGCGGGTTCCTAAAGGCACAGAGCTGCCGCGTCCCCCTTGCATTGAGGGTAAAATGACGTTTTCATAAGAAAACGCTGGGGGTAAGGCGTCATCCTCGTGCTCGTGGCCCTCAGGGCTGCCCGCACATCTCGCTTATGGTCGACTCGGTACAGGATCGCGTTCTCAAAATCATCGCCAACACCCGGCGCATTCCATTGGAATCTGTCCGCCCTGACAGCTCATTCGAGGAGCTCGGCATCGACTCGCTCGACCGGCTCAACATCCTCTTCGATCTCGAAAGCGAGTTCGACATAGAAATCGATGACGAGGAAGCGAAAAAGGTGCAGAACATCCCCCAAATGATTGCCGGGATTGAGCATCTGGTCGACGCGAAAGCGTCCGGCCGGGAAAGCTGACGTGCCCCGGGTCGTCATCACAGGCATCGGAGTCATCAGCGCGCTAGGGCTCACGCGGGACTGCTTCTGGCAGGGCCTGGTCGCCGGCCGCTGCGGCATCCGTGCCGTCAACTCGCCCGACTTCGAGGAGATCCGCTTCAAGCACGCCGCCACCGTCGAGGGCTTCGATCCGGAGCACTATCTTCCGCCCAAGGATGTTGCCCTCATGGATCGCTTCACCCAGTTCGCGGTGGTCGCGACCAAGGAAGCCATGGCGCAGGCTGGTCTGGAGCTCACCCAGGCCATGCGCGAGGACGGCGCCATCATCACCGGCTCCTGCATCGGCGGCCGCTCCGCGGAAGAGCAGGGCTATCGCGAGCTCTACCTGCACAAGCGCAACCGGGTGCATCCGCTCACCATTCCGCTCGGCATGAGCAACGCCGCCACCAGCCACATCTCCATGCAGTTCGGCATGCAGGGGCCCGCTTACACCATCTCCACCGCCTGTGCCTCCTCCGCGCACGCCGTCGGCCAGGCCTTTCATATGGTGCGCTCTGGCACTGCGCCCATCGCGCTCACCGGCGGCACGGAGGCTCCGCTCTACTTCGGCAACCTCAAGGCGTGGGAGGCCATGCGCGTCATCAGCAAGGACACCTGCCGTCCCTTCTCCGCCGACCGCAGCGGCATGGTGCTCGGCGAAGGCGCCGCCATGCTCGTCCTCGAGCCGCTCGACGCGGCACTCGCCCGCGGCGCCAAACCCATCGCCGAGATCGTTGGCTTCGGCATGTCCGCCGATGCCGGCCACATCACCCAGCCCTGTCCCGAAGGACCCGCGCGCGCCATGCGCATGGCCCTGCGTGATGCGGGCCTCGCGCCGGAGCAGATCGGCTACATCAACGCCCACGGCACCGCCACCGATGCCAATGACCGCACCGAGACCGCGGCTATCCGCCTCACCTTCGGTGCCCACGCCGACAAGCTCGCCGTCAGCTCCACCAAGTCCATGCACGCCCACACCCTGGGCGCGGCAGGCGCCATCGAAGCCGCCGCCTCCGCACTCGCGCTCGCCAATGGCGTTCTCCCGCCCACCATCAACTACACCACGCCCGACCCCGCCTGCGACCTCGACATCATCCCCAACACCGCGCGCACCGCCCAGGTCGAGCACTGCCTCTCCAACTCCTTCGCCTTCGGCGGCCTCAACGCCGTCCTAGCCCTCCGCGCCATCAGCTAGCCACCGACCGTCAGCTCGACCGCAGCGCAGCCTCCTGAGCAGCGCAGCCAGAGACCTGCTGCCCCGAAGTGCGCTGGATCGAAGTGCGCTGGATGAGCCTCTGCGAGGGCACTGCTATGCTTGCGGCACTCTCGCCCAGCAAGGATCTTCATGGCCCGTACGTCGCGCCCCGGCCTCTCGCTAGCACTCGCCCTCGTCCTCGCCATCTCCTCCGCTCCGCTCGTTCACGCACAGCCCGCCACCGCTCCTGCCGCCACCAGCTACGGCGTCTCCGTCGCGAACGACATCATGATCCCGATGCGCGATGGCGTGCATCTCGCCACCGACGTCTACCGTCCCGCCACCAACGGCGCTGCCCTCGACGGAAAATTTCCCGCGCTGCTCATGCGCACCCCTTATGACAAGACGGTGCGCGCGCCACAATTCGCGAACTACTTCACTAGTCGCGGCTATGTCGTTGTCGTGCAGGATGTTCGAGCCCGCTACCATTCCGAGGGCCACTGGCGTCCACTCACCGACGATCCGAACGACGGCTACGACACCGCCAAGTGGATCGGCCAGCAGCCCTGGTCGGACGGCGGCATCGGCACGCTCGGCACCTCCTACGAAGGCGGCGCGCAGCACGCGCTCGCTATTGCCGGCGCCCCCTACATCAAGGCCATGGTCCCGCTCTTCGCCATGTCCGACTACGGCCAGTACGGCGTCCGCCACCACGGCGCCTTCGAGCTCCGCTGGGTCAACTGGGTCTTCTCCATGGGCGATCCATCCGGTGGCCCGCCCAATCCCGTGCCTGCACTGCGCGCCGCCGCCGATCCCGCCGCCGCGCCCGCGCTCGCCGACCTCAGCCAGCACGTGCCCGAATACGTCGACGCACTCCCGTTGCGCCCCGGCACCACACCCCTCAAGTTCGCGCCGGACTATGAATCATGGCTCATCGAAGCCATGCGCCACGGCGACTACGACAGCTTCTGGAAGAACGCCGGCGCCGACATCACCGCCCACCTCTCCGAATACAAGGACGTGCCCGTCTACCACGTCACCGGCTGGTACGACTCCTGGGGCGGCCCTGTTGCCAACCTCAACTACCCGCTGCTGCGCGACAGCAAGAAGAGCCCGCAGCGCCTCATCATCGGCCCCTGGACCCACAGCCGCCCCAACGTCAGCTTTGCCGGCGAGGCGCAGTTCACCCCCGACGCCGCCATCGATCTCAATGCCTTCGAGCAACGCTGGTTCGATCGCTGGTTGAAGGGAATCGACAACGGAGTCGATCGCGATCCGCCCGTTCGCATTTACGTCATGGGCGGCGGCGATGCGCACAGGACCGCCGAGGGCCGTCTCTTCGTCGGCGGCCACTGGCGCAATGAGCAGGAGTGGCCGCTCGCCCGCACTGAGGCGACTCCGTACTACCTCCACGGCGAAGGCCTGCTCTCACCCCAGAGACCGGACAAAGAGTCCCCGGACCAGCACACACCCATCACCTACGCCTTCGACCCGCATCACCCCGTCCCCACACTCGGCGGCAACAACTCCTCGCAGGGTCCGCTCTCCACCGCAGGCGCCGCCGATCAGCGCTGCCAGACCAGCAATCGGCTCTGCGCCAATACCCTCCGGCTCTCCACGCGTAGCGATGTGCTCGTCTTTCAGACCGCGCCGCTCGACCACGACGTCGAAGTCACCGGCCGCCTCATCGTCAAGCTCTGGGCCTCCTCCGACTCGCCCGACACCGACTTCACCGCCAAGCTCGTCGATGTCTACCCGCCCAACGCCGACTTTCCC
>JAOAPJ010000383.1 GCA_025462805.1 Acidobacteriaceae bacterium | reverse complement strand
GCAACTACGAAGAGAAAGCGGATCAATGGAAATGGATGCCTCCAACAAATTGCCATCCACAAACAATTCAGCTGCTCCATCCCGGTGAGAACATGGCTCTGTGGAACTGCGCAGCCCAGATACGAAGCAGGAAGGCTTCATGCCTGATGTTTTGCAGTTATCAGTGGATCGCATCCGTACCCCGCTTGGCGAACTGCTCATCGTGACCGATCGCGACGGAAACCTGCGCGCCGTCGATTGGACCGATCACGACACACGCATGCGCCGCCTCCTGCGGCTTCACTACCGCGAGCATGGCTTTACGCTGGAACCGGCACGAAGCTCGTCAGATGTGGCGAGTGCCCTCGCCCGCTACTTCGCGGGGGAGCTCACGGCCATCGACCTGCTGCCGGTGAAGACCGGCGGCACAACCTTCCAGCGCATCGTATGGCAGGCGTTGCAGCAGATCCCCTGCGGCGAAACGCTCTCCTACGCGGGCCTGGCGGTGAAGATTGGCCACCCGGCCGCCGTCCGAGCCGTCGGACTCGCCAACGGCGCTAACCCGGTCGGCATCGTCGTGCCCTGTCATCGCGTCATCGGCAGCAATGGCTCACTCACCGGCTACGGCGGCGGCATGCATCGGAAGCGCTGGCTCCTCGAACACGAATCGAGCGCCGCCGGCCACCATCAGCAATACAAGACTCTGTTCGGATGACCGGGCTCCTCACCGGCGCCGCTTCTCTGCGGAAGTAGCGGGCCGGATCGCCGGCACGAGCCGGGCAGGCGACGAGTATTTCGTCCCATTTTTGCATCCGCAGTACGCTGGCGGAGTCAGAACCTGAGGCGAAGAGAGATGCGTGATGACATGCCGCGTGTTGATCGTAGGTGCGGGGCCGACGGGCTTGAATCTGGCATTAAGCCTCGCGCGGCGCAATGTGCCGTTCCGTCTCCTCTCGGATGCACCGGGGCCCGGCGAACACTCGCGTGCCATGGTGGTGCAGGCGCGCACTCTGGAGTTCTATGACCAGCTCGGGTTTGCGAAAGAGGTCATCGAAGGCGGCGTCATCGCGGATGCGGCACACATCCGGCAAGGTGACGACAGGGGCAAGACTCGCGACGTAGCCACCATCCGCTTCGCGGAACTTGGCCGCGGTGTCAGCCCCTACCCTTTCGCGCTCGCTTATCCGCAGGACGATCACGAGCGCTTTCTGATCGGCGAGCTCAAAGAGGCCGGTTGCGCGGTCGAATGGCAGTCGAAGCTGATGGGCTTTCGTGAAGAAGGCAACGCCGTGCGGGCGACGGTTCTTCGCGATGGGCAGACCGAGGAGATTTGCGCGGACTATATCTGCGGCTGCGATGGCGCTCACAGCAAGGTGCGGGAAGCCATGGGAGTGGGATTTCCCGGGGGAACGTACGAGCAGCTCTTCTATGTCGCGGATGTCAGAATCCAGCGCGATTTCAGTCGCGATCTATACATCAACCTTGGCCGGCATCTCCTCACGCTCCTGTTCCCGGTCCGTTCGAACGGCATGCAGCGTCTCATCGGGCTCGTGCCGCCCGAACTATCGCAGCGCGAGGACCTGCGATTCGACCACATCCGCAACCAGGTGGAGCGGCTGCTTGAGGAAAAAGTGATCGAGGTGAACTGGTTCTCCACGTACCGTGTCCATCATCGGGTGGCCGCCCGCTTCCGTTCAGGGCGCGCGTTTCTGTTAGGAGATGCTGGCCACATTCATAGTCCCGTAGGCGGCCAGGGAATGAACACTGGTATCGGCGACGCCGTCAATCTCGGCTGGAAGCTCGCGCACGTTCTCCAAGGGCGCGCCGATCCGGTGCTGCTCGATAGCTATGAGCCGGAGCGCATCGGTTTCGCGCGAGCCCTGGTCGCCACAACGGATCGTGCCTTCACGCCCCTGACCTCGGCAGGCGTCAGCGGCACATTGACCAGAAAAATCGTCGCGCCTCTGCTGTTCGCAGGAGCCCTTCGTTTTGCTCCCACCCGGCGTGCGGTCTTCCGGGTCATCTCGCAGGCGCGCATCCGTTACCCCGAAAGCCCGCTCAGCCAGGGTGTCGCCGGACGTGTGCACGGCGGTGACCGCCTGCCGTGGCTCGGCGAGGGCAGCCCGGTTAACTTCGGCAGGCCGGATAACTTCGCTCCGCTGCGGTCACTCGATTGGCAACTCCACGTCCATGGAAATATCTCGCAGGACCTTGCATCGGCAGCCCGGGAATTGGGTCTCGCCACGCAGGTCTTTGCCTCGGATAAGCGCGCAGCACATGCGGGGTTCAGACAGGGGAGCGCATATCTCGTTCGACCCGATGGCTATATCTCCATCGTTCTCCCCACCCAGGATGTGGCTTCGCTCCACGGATTCGTTCAGCGGTTCGGCCTACGCTTCTAGACAAGCTAATCCGGCAGCCCGCCTCGAGTTATGCGGCCGCTCTCTGGGGGGAAATACCGGCTTGGCCGCGAACAGCCGCTTGCTCACACTCGTTGCATCACGCCGGAGAAGTAATCAGCCGATCGCCTCTTTCAGAACCGTGCTCAGATCTCCGATTGGCACTTCGCGGGTTGCCGTTCTGTCTCCTGCGGTGGCACGAGTTACCAGCTCCGCGACTCCCTCCGCGGCCTTCTTGCCTACGTTGACGCGATAGGGAATGCCGATCAGGTCCGCATCCTTGAACTTCACTCCGGCGCGCTCGTCGCG
>JAOAPJ010000380.1 GCA_025462805.1 Acidobacteriaceae bacterium | reverse complement strand
AACTTTCGCCGCATCATAGGCCGGATCCCTCGGAAGTGAAGGCCGGAGCCGAAGTTGTTGTGTCCAACGGAGAACCGCGCAGTTTGCCCTCTGCTGAAGCCAGCAGAGGAAGTTTCAGGGTGAAAGTACTACCGATGTTTTGCTCGGATTGTACGTCTATGCTTCCATTATGCAACTGAATGATACGGTACGTCATCGCGAGGCCAATACCACTTCCGTTCTTGCGGGTAGTGAAATAAAGGTCAAAAATCTTCTCCCGGATGTCCGGGGGGATGCCGCTGCCGCTGTCCGAGATCTCGATGGCCGCGCTCCGGCCCTCTTCCCGTAGGGTCACGTGCAGCTCACCTCCGTTGCCCATGGACTGGGCCCCGTTGAGGACGACATTCAGGATGGCCTGCTTGATCAGGTCAGCATCGACCTTGGTGACCAGCGGATGGTCGGGCATATGGCTGTACACCCGGACGCTGTGGGTCTCGAGCTCGGCGGATGCCAGCATCAGAACGCCTGAGACCACGCGGCGTATGTCCTGCTCCTTGAGCTGCAGCTCAACCGGGCGGGAGAAGTCGACCAGGGTCTGCACCACGCGATCCAGGCGCTGGATCTCGCTCTCGATGATCTCCAGGTGGCGCATGGCGCGGGAGTCCGGACCGGACAGCTTGTTGCGCAGCAGCTCCAGGTGGACCACGATGGCGTTGATCGGGTTCTTCACCTCATGCCCGACGCCCGAGGTGAGGCGGCCGATGGCCGCGAGGCGGCGGGATAGCTCGATCTCGCTCTCAATCTCGCGCACGGATTCCAGGTCGTGCAGGGTGAGCAGGGCCCCGAGCGACGCGCCCGGTGCCACAGCTCCTGGCTTCGCCTGCTGGTCCACCACGAAGTCCAGCGAGACCTGGACGTGGCGCCCTATCTCGGTCTCGACCTCCTCCTGATCCAGCGGGCGACCCTCTTCGAAGGCGTCCAGGACGAGTCGGCCGATCTTGGTATCGCTCTTGAAGATGCTGGTGACGGTTCCGCCAAAGAGCTCGCTGCGCGGGATGCCCAGGAAACGCTCGACCGAATCGGAGACGAGCGCCGTGCGACCCTCGCCGGTGAACAGCAGGATGCCGTCCTGCAGGTTCGCCATGATGGAGTCGAGGTTCTCCTTGAGGGCGGAGAAGACCTCTTCGACGTTGCGCATGCGGCGGCCGATGCGCTCGATCTTGTCGGAGACCTGGACGACGGTGTCCTCGGTAGACCCGCGGATCAGCCGGTTTTCCCGCGGCGGCGGCGCCAGCTCGGCCTGGTCGCGGGAGTCCGCCTGTTCCAGCGTGTCCAGACGCAGGCTGATCTGTTCGATCGGCTGCAGCGCGAGGTTGGCGAGCAGGGCGGCGACCGCCAGCGAGGACAGGATGGCAATTCCCGTGAAAGTGAGCGAGGCCCAGATCCAGGGCGCGAAGACGTTATGCAGGAAGGTCGTGCGGATGCCCACCCGGATACTGAGAAAGGGTTGGGTCTTGCCGGGAGCGATCTTGCGCTCGAGCGGCAGGGCGATGTTGTAGACGCGGGGCGGCCCGAAGACGGCGCGGATGGTGGTGATCAGGCCGGCATGCTGCAGCTTTCCGTAGTCTTCGCGATCCGGCAGCGCTTGGTTGTCCTGAGTGGGGTCGGTGCTCAGGACGGCGCGCCCATAGCGGTCCGCAATGGCCACATCGAATACGGTAGGCGAGTAGCGGATGACCGAGTTGAGCAGCCCGTTCAGGCCCTCGTCATGCTGCAGCGAATCCGACACTGCCGCGCGCCAGGCCTCAGTGTCGTTGGGATTGAACTGACGGACGCGCAGCCCATTGTTCAGCGCCAGCTCCGTCTCGTAGAGGATCTGGTGCGCCACCATGTCGTTGGCGGCGTAAGACTGGCTGATGCGCTGCGCCATCAACTGCTCGAGGAACAGCCACGACAAAACCGTCACCACCAGGAAGACCAGGCCGGTGATCGCCAGAACTAATTTTGTCTTGAGGCGCATGCAGTACACACTATGGTACTCGGCGCGGGTGCAACTTTAGAACGTCGCGGGAGTGGCGAATTAGGGTAGTGGCTCTGCAACTAACGTTCGTGCGGGGCCCCAAGGCACCTGCCGGTGAGAGCAGGCCGGACTGCAAATCGGAGTAGGAGAACGCCGGAAGGCTACGTCACCGCAGCAGTTCCAGACACCTCCAACCTCCGGCAGATCAGGCCTGATGCTCCAATCGGGCAAGGTGAACCGTTAAACCCGTTCTTCGACGCTCTCGTTCGACGCGAAGGAGGCGCTGCCGTACTCCTTCAGCTTGTTGTGCAGCGTCTTCAGGCTGATGCCCAGGATCTCCGCCGCGCGGGTCTTGTTATTGCGCGTGGACTCCAGGGTCTTCAGGATGAGCAGGCGTTCGGCCTCGTCTACGGTCGCGCCCACCTCTACCTGCACCGAGTTGCTGGCGCCATCGTCGGCGGCGGGGCGTGCCATACGCTCCCCGAAGCCCGGCGGCAGATGGCGGGATTCCAGTTGACCCTCGCCGCACAAGATCACGGCGCGCTCGATGGTGTTGCGCAGCTCACGGACGTTGCCCGGCCAGTCATGGCTCATCAGGCGAGCGAGCATCTCTTTGTCCACGCCGGTGACCGTGCGCTCGTGCTTCTCGTTCATGTCCGCGAGGATCGCTTCCAGGATGGCCGGGATGTCTTCCTTATGCTCGCGCAGCGGCGGCATATGGATGTTGAAGACGTTCAGCCGATAGAACAGGTCACCGCGGAGATGGCCGTCTGCGACCGCGTCGCGCGGGTCCTTGTTGGTGGCGGCCAGGACACGCACGTTGATGATCTTCTCGACCTTCGAGCCCAGCCGGCGCAGGCGCCGCTCTTCGATCACGCGCAGCAGCTTCGCCTGCGTGCCCACCGGCATCTCGCCGATCTCGTCCAGCAGCAGCGTGCCCTCCTCCGCCAGCTCAAAGCAGCCGGGGCTGCGCTCAATGGCGCCGGTAAACGCGCCCTTCTCGTAGCCGAAGACCTCGGCCTCGATCAGCGTCTCCGGAATGGCTGCGCAGTTCACTGCGACAAAGGGCTTCGACTTGCGTGGCGAGAGCTCGTGCAGCGTGCGCGCCACCACCTCTTTGCCGGTCCCGCTCTCTCCGGTGATCAGCACCGACACGTTCGAACCTGCGACGCGCTCGATCAGTTGGAAGATGTCCTGCATCTTCTTGGACGAGCCAACTAGTGACCCGAGCACACCCTTCTCGCGCAGCCTGCGCCGGGTGACGTCCAGCTCCTGCTCCGTCTCCCGCTGGCGCGACGCATTGGCCAGAATCATCTTCAGGCGCGTGGGATCGACCGGCTTCTGAATGAAGTCGTACGCGCCCAGCTTCATCGCTTCGACCGCGCGATCGATCGAGCCCTGCGCGGTGAGCAGGATGACCGCCTGTTTCTCAGGTAGCTCTGTCAGTCGGTTGAGCAGCTCGATGCCATCCATGCGCGGCATCTTCATGTCCGTCACAACGATGCCCGGCTGCCAGGCCTGGATCTTTTCCAGCGCCTCTGCGCCATCCCGTGCGGTCTCGGTGCGGTATCCCCAACCGGAGACAAGCTCGGCCAGGCCCATCAGGGCATGCAGCTCGTCTTCAACGATCAGAACCTTTTCCCCTGCAATTGCTCTACTGCTCATTTGTCTCCAATACGATTTCCCTAAGTTTGTATCATCTCAAAGAGGGCGCGGTCCTCAACCGGATACCGCGTCGAATCGGCTTTCAAAGCATGAAACCCCAAAGCGGGAAATCTCATCCCTCACTAGGACATGCTAGATCTTGAACTCATTCCCCAAGACCTGAGCCACATGCTCACGGGCCAGGAACGGACCCTGCTGCTGGATGTACGGGAGCCCTGGGAGACGACTCTCAGCAGCTTCCCAGGGGCCGTCTCCATGCCGATGGGCGAAGTTCCGTCCCGGGCACACCAGGAACTGGATCCCGACGAGCGCATCGTCGTAATCTGCCACCACGGCGTCCGCTCCCTGAGCGTGGCCAACTGGCTGCGGAACCAGGGATTCGAACTAGCCCAGTCTCTCCGTGGCGGGATCGATGCGTGGTCGCGCGATGTCGATCCAGCGGTGACCCGATACTGAACCTATTTTATACGTCGAACATACGTTGTGACAGGCTCGAGCCCGGCCCTTCCCGCGCACGGCACCGCGGCTCGACTATCATCGCTCCCGGAGCCACACCCAGATGATGTCCAGCCCAGCGACCACCTCCAGTCCTGCCGTCCTCTATGCCCGCGCCAACCAGCCGCGCTTCCTGAACGAACTGAAAGAGCTCCTGCGCATCCCCAGCGTCTCCACCCTGCCGGAGCATGCCGCCGACGTCCGTCGCGCCGCGGAGACTCTGGCCGCCGAGATGAAGCGCATCGGCCTGGAGAACGTCCGGCTGATGGAGACCGACGGAGCCAGGAAGGGGGGCCACCCCCTGGTCTATGGTGACTGGCTCCATGCCCCGGACGCGGCGACCTGCCTGTGTTACGGCCACTACGATGTCCAGCCTCCTGACCCGCTGGACGAATGGCTGAGCCCGCCCTTTGAGCCGACCGAACGCAACGGCAACCTCTACGCCCGCGGCGCGGTCGACGACAAAGGGCAGATGTACATGCATCTAAAGGCGCTCGAGGCGCTGTTCGCGAGCGGCGGGGGCCGCCTGCCGCTGAACGTGCGGGTGATCCTCGAAGGCGAGGAAGAGGTCGGCGGCGAGGGCATTGCCGCGTTCGTCCGCGAACACCCGCAGCAGCTCAAGGCGGACGTTGCCCTGGTCTCCGACACCGAGATGTTCGCGCCCGATCTACCCACGTTATGCGTCGGGCTGCGCGGCATGATCTATACCGAGATCGAGGTGCGGGGCGCGAAGACCGACCTGCACTCCGGCATGTATGGCGGCGCGGCGCCTAACCCTTTCGTGGCGCTGGCCCAGATCATCTCCGGACTGAAGGACCGCGACGGCCGGATCCTCATCCCTGGCTTCTACGACGACACCGAGCCGCCTTCCGCGGAGGAGCAGGCCGCCTGGAAGAGGCTCCCGTTCGATGAGGACCACTACCGCCAGAACGAAGTGGGCTCCCGTGAGCTGACCGGCGAACCGGGCTTCTCGGTCCTGGAGCGCACCTGGGCCCGGCCCACACTCGACGTGCATGGCATGCCGGGCGGATTCACCGGGGCGGGTGCCAAGACCGTGATCCCGGCGCGCGCCCTGGCCAAGGTTTCGATGCGGCTGGTCCCCGCCATGACCCCGCAGAAGGCCTTCGCGCAGTACCAGGCCTTCGTTGCGTCGCTCGCGCCCCGGGGGGTGACCGTGGACGTCCGGCTGATCCACTCCGGTGATCCGATCGTGATCGGCACCGACAACCGCTTTGTCCGTGCAGCCGAGCAGGCCATGCTCGAGGTCTTCGGGCGGGAGACGGTGTTCATTCGCTCCGGCGGCTCAATCCCAATCGTGGGAGACATCGCACGCCACCTGAAGATACCGGCGGTGATGATGGGCTTCGGGCTGCCGGATGACAACCTGCACGCGCCGAATGAGAAGTTCCACATCGCCAACTTCTACCGCGGCATCGAGTCGGTGATCGGGTTCTTCGAGCGCTTGGGCGGCTTGGACGGAATGAGCAACACGGCGCAGACAGCCGCGCGGCAGGGGAGCACGGCCTGAACGCAGAAGGGTGGGTGATTGCCGGTGGTCGAAGCCGCCGCATGGGGCAGGACAAGGCCGCATGCGTGCTGGCCGGGAAGCCGCTTCTCGCCCACATGGTCCACAAGCTGCAGGCGCTCCGGTTGCCGGTACGGGTGGCCGGGCTGCGCGCTCCCGTCCACGGGGTGAATGCAAAGGTGATCGAGGATGCGCATCCGGACCGCGGGCCCCTGAGCGGCATCGAGACTGCCCTTCGCGAGTGCGCGGGAGACGCAGTGTTGGTGGTAGGTGTGGACCTGCCTCTCGTGTCACTGGGCTTCCTTGCGACATTGCTGGACCGGGCGGAGCGCACCGGCGCGGCGGCCACCATACCGCGCGTGACCGGTACCCCTCAACCGCTCTGCGCCGTCTACCGGCCCATTCTGCTCGAGCCCATCTCTCAATCCCTGAATGCAGGCGACTACAAGGTGATGCGAGTCGTCACGGATGGCGCAGCCGCAGTCCGAGCGGCCGTCGACTGCTTCGATATGGAGTCGGTCGCGGCGGCCGGGGATGCCGGGAAGGACGGCGCCTGGCAGCCGCTTTTCCTGCAGATGATGAACTGCAATACACCAGCCGAACTGGCCCTGGCCGAGTCCGCGCTGACCTCCACCCCTATGCTATGAAGATGCACGACGATACACGCTTGCCAGAGATGCCGGAGCCGGGCCAGGAGGTCCCACCGCCTCCGCCTGACGACACGCCCCTGCAGATTCCGCCGGAGATCATCCGCGAAGACATGCGCGAGGCCCAGCTCGATGCCGACCATGCGCAGGAGACCAGCCGGCCGC
>JAOAPJ010000354.1 GCA_025462805.1 Acidobacteriaceae bacterium | reverse complement strand
TCGTCATGTTGGGTAGATTGCACCCAGTTAGATATGTAAATTAGACGCAAGAAAAGCCAAGGACCGTTCTGGTACCGGCTAACGTGTATGAGTGCCCGGAGCGTCTCGCCGCGGCGTGGCCCTCATCGTTTGAGTTTTTCGCAGACCCGGGAATGATGGATCTGACGCGGGCCCAAACGCTACCTCTCCCAGGTTAAACGGTTCCCGCGATCTCGTGCTATGCTCTTGTTGGCGAAAGCGACGGAAGGCGCCGCGCTCGCGGCTCGAGCGTAAGAGCGACCTTCGCATTGGCGTTGCGCTGCTCTATGCAACTGAGCTATCGCGCCACGCCATCGTGTATCTGCGAGGTGCTCTCTATGAGTACACCGCTGCACAACTGAAGCAAAGGATCTGCGCGTGAGTCCATTCGGAAGGCGAACACCGCTAGTCTCGATCATGGGGCCGAGAGTGCCAATTGTTAGACCACTTCCAGGCTCGCTCTAAGAACAGCTCAACTCATCTGCGTGCAGAGCCGCGGTCTCTCTTCTCAAGAAAAAGCCCCATCGGTCGACGATACCAAGCTCCGCATCGGGCACATAGCAGTAGGCGAACTCCCTCAGAACGTGTTCGTTGCTAAGCAGATCAGGCGCGTGTTTATGCGAGTTGTCCCGGGTCTCGGCACTGCTTGGATCCACCGGGCCGGCAGGAATGATCGCCTGCGGCTTCCATTTGGCAAGTGTTTTATCAAGATCCCACTTGTTATGTCCTGGCGGTCCGACTTTGACTTTTAAGGTTGCGATAGATTCATCGGCAGGACCAAGAAAATCAGCTATCTCAAAGTGCGGCAGGTCGTAGCTGACGCCAAGGAAGAAGATACCAATCGGGCCATCACGCGGTCTCAGGTGCTCACTGATCCATCTGGCAATGACATACTGCTGCGCGGTCGGCGAAGCATATATCGAGTTGCGCGTGAGCACTGCTGCCTTCGCCTTCTGCATCAGGGAAGAAGAAACCGTTCCCGCAACCAACAGAAGAGCCAGGATGCCAAGCAGTATTTGCGGGATGCGGACTTGCTGGTGCGAAAGCAATTGGAGAGAAGGGTAGTGGTATTCGGGAGAGGGAGAGAGAGAGAAGAGGCTTCGCAGATGATCGCGGCGTAAAGGGTGCCAGCCTGGAGCGTTAACTGCGATCACCCCTGCGAGGACGCAGGCCGGCGACCATAACATTCGCGCCCCGGGTAAGTAGTCGCTATTGTAGGCGGCAATCGCTGCGGTCATTGCGCAACTCACCACAATGGGCAGCGCTTGCCTGAAGGAAAAGGAGCGGCGGCACATGATGTAAACGGCGAGAAGAAGAGCAAAGAGAGTCAGGGCGCTATAGGAGCGAACTCCATTATGGATCAGATACTTGATGATGTAAGTCATCGATGGTGCGGCACCAATCTTAAGTCTGGCGGTGGTGGGCATCAGATGGCCAAATTGGTGGAAGTTCAGGGCGAGGATGGCTCCCACGAGAAGCACATACGATGCCACTCCGACGAGAACGGCTTGGCTGACTCTCCTCGCACGGACGCATACAGAAGTGAGAACGCCGATGGATATAAGAAGACCGTCGGGGCGGAAGGTAGTGCCGAGGGCGAGAAGCGCGGAGACGAGCAGGGTCTTGCTGGGACTAACTCTGCCTCTGAGTGCAAGGCAGGTCGCGAGCGTAAGGAAAAACGCTTGATACAAATGATCCCAGCCATTCAATGCGTAAGAGCGATTGGTCGTCGTCAACAGAAGAGCCAGCACAAGCACGACCCCATTGACCGTGGATCGGGAGTAGAAAGCGAGACAGGCGAGTGTTAGCGCGACCGCGAAAAGACCTAAAGCGGCGTAGACGAGAACAGAAGCGTCCCCCGGACAGATCTTGAGAAGAAGCGAGAAGAGATAGGGCGACAAATAGGATGTTGACGGTTGTGCAATGTCCTGCCGATTGAAGGCAGGCCTGCCTGTCTCGCTCAAAATGTAGCCTGACCTGAGCGAAATCATCACGTCGTCGGAGAGTCGAACCGGGGCTGAGACGAGACTTTGCAGCAGGCCGGATTGCCGCGGGTTCGCGAATTCGTAAACCTGCGGCCACGTTCCGCACAGGATCGTTACCGTAACAGCGCAGAACACTGTGAGGAGTGCCAGGAGACCCTCGCCGCGGAGCCATGGCCTGGGCTCCATCACAGGTCCCCATTCGCTGTCGACGGTATGCACATCTTGCGTGTATCTCAATTTGCCGCCGATACAAAGCTGATTGGCTCTGGTGACCCGGGCAGGAGTCCAACCTGCGACCTTCGCGTTAGGAGTGCGCTGCTCTATGCAACTGAGCTACCGGGCCACGCGCTTAGTGTACCTGCGAGACTGCGCCCATCACCAGCCTGGTGCACTTACACGTTGAATTTGAAAAAGAGAATGTCGCCATCCTTGACGACGTACTCTTTTCCCTCCGAGCGCAGAAGCCCCTTCTCCTTAACCGCCTGCTCGCTGCCCAGCGCGAAGAGATCATCCGAGGCGTAGCAGTCCGCCTTGATGAAGCCCTTTTCGAAGTCGGTGTGGATGACGCCTGCGGCCTGCGGCGCCTTGGTGCCGCGGCGGATGGTCCATGCGCGGACCTCCTGCACCCCGGCGGTGAAGTAGGTGATGAGGTCGAGCAAGCGGTACGCGGCATGAATCAGGCGGTTCAGCCCCGGCTCCGAGAGTCCGATGCTGGCGAGGAAGTCGATGCGCTCGGCGGGTTCCAGCTGCGCGATCTCACTCTCGAGCGCTCCGGAGATGCGCACTACCTGGCTGCCCTCTTCGGCGGCGCGCTGCTCGACGGCAGCGGTATACGCATTGCCTGCGGAGAGGCCCGCCTCGTCGACGTTGGCGACATAGAGCTGCGGCTTGGCGGTGATGAGGAAGAGGTCCCGTGCGATCAGCTTCTCGTCGGGCGCAAGCTCCACGGTACGGGCAGGCTTGCCGGCGTTCAGCGCGGCGAGCAGCTTCTGCAGCACGGCCAACTCTGCTTTTGATTTGGGGTCTCCGGACTTGGCTGCGCGCTCGGTCTTGGTGTGCCGCTTCTCGACCGTGTCGAGGTCCGCCAGCAGCAGCTCGGTATTGATGATGTCGATATCGTGCAGCGGGTTGACGGCGCCCGCCACATGGATCACTTCCGGGTCGTCGAAGCAGCGGACGACATGCGCGATGGCATCGGTCGCGCGAATATGGCCAAGGAACTGGTTGCCCAAGCCTTCGCCCTTCGAGGCGCCTTCGACGAGGCCGGCGATGTCGATGAACTCCATCGTGGTGGGGACCAAGCTTTTCGGATGGATGAGGTCGGCGATCCTGGTGAGCCGCTCATCGGGTACGGTAACGACGCCGGTGTTGGGATCGATGGTGCAGAAGGGGTAGTTTGCTGCCTGGGCCTTGGCTGAGGTCAGCGCGTTAAAGATGGTGCTCTTGCCCACGTTGGGCAGACCGACGATTCCGCAGTTCAATGGCACTTTCGAGTTCCTTTTTCTTCATTGAAACA
>JAOAPJ010000353.1 GCA_025462805.1 Acidobacteriaceae bacterium | reverse complement strand
AGCGAACGCTCGGAGACCTGGCGCTGGACGATCCGGCACGATCCTTGGGGAAACACGTCGCGTTCGAAGTTCAACAGCTGCGCCCTCGTGGGGATGGGTGAAGAGGAGACTGCTTGCGCCCCCCATGTATCGGGACCGACGTTACCTCAGCTAGCATCGCTGTCCATTCCACTTCCGTCAAGTGACGTCTCCGCGGCCGGGTCATTCCCTGGCCGTTCTGCTCCCACAATGGTGCTCCTCCGGGGGTAATGACGGTAGGACGTCCGTTTCATGGTAGATGCCGCACCTTCCGCTATGATCGTCGCAAGAGAAGCTGATTCAGCGGAAAGGATAGCAGCAGAACTCGCTGGCATGGCACTGCCGCCCATCCTTGTTGTCGACGACGATGCATCCATCCGGACGATCGTCTGCGCGATGCTGCAACCCGCTGGCTACGAGCCGGTCCTTGCAGCCTCGGCGGAAGAGGCGATCACCAAACTGAAGGGTGGATTGACCCCCCATCTGATCCTGTCGGACATCGTGATGGGTGGGCTCAGCGGGTTATCTCTTCTGGACCATGTCCGCGAGGCTCACCCGCAGATTCCGATCGTGATGGTCAGCGGGGTGAGCGACCTTTCTGTGGCAATCGGAACGCTGCGCAATGGGGCCTATGACTATCTGCTGAAGCCGTTTGGGCAGGAGCAGCTGCTAGGTACGGTGATGCGCGCGCTCGAGTATCGTGCGCTGGTGGAGCAGAATAATGTCTATCGGTCGCAGCTCGAGGAGCTGGTGGCGGCACGCACGGAGATGCTGAACATTGCGGTCGCTGACCTGGAGCGCTCCTATGACATCACCCTTGAGGCCCTGGGCGATGCGTTGGATCTGAAGGACACAGAAACGGAAGGCCACTCGCGCCGGGTGACCGCCTACACCATAGCGTTGGCGCGCGCCATCCACCTGCCGCCACAGGACATCCGGACCATTGCGCGAGGGGCCTTCCTGCATGACGTGGGCAAGATGGCCATTCCCGATGCAATCCTGCTCAAGCCGGGGCGGCTGACTGCCGATGAGCAGAACACGATGCGGGAGCACTGCGTGCGCGGCTATCAGATGCTGCGCAAGATACCCTACCTGCGCGAGGCTGCCGAGATCGTCTACAGCCACCAGGAGCATTTCAATGGCTCCGGCTACCCGCGCGGGCTGCGCGGAGAACAGATACCACTGGGGGCGCGCATTTTCGCTGTGGCAGACGCATTGGATGCCATCACCTCCGATCGGCCCTACCGGCGAGCGACCAGCTTTGCGACCGCGCGCAAGGAGATCCGCAAGAACATCGGTACACAGTTCGACCCTGAGGTGGTGGAGGTGTACCTGCAGATGCCAGACCGGATCTGGGAGGATCTGAGGGCGGAGATCCAGGGGGAGTCGCAACGCTTCAATCCTTTTTCCCTGGGCGCCGTAAAACACCTGCTGCCACGCAAGGAAGCTGCAGCACCAAAAAACGGCATCCCAGTGTCCATGGATGAACCCAAGCCGAACGCCGCGCTGGAGGGCAGCGCCCTTGCCGCCGCAGTGGCGAAGCTTCCGGGCTGGAAGGTAGAGCGCGACATACTGACCCGCACCTTCAGCTTTCCCAACTTTGTCGAGGCGATAGGCTTCGTGCAGTCTCTCGGAGTGGAGGCGGAGCAGAAGCAGCACCACCCGGATCTGGATATCCGCTTCAACAAGGTCCGAGTGGGACTGGTGACGCACGATGCGGGCGGCATCACGGCCAAGGACTTGGCCATGGCTGAGGCGGCAGAGGCGCTTGCCTCTCCCCTGCAGGGCCATTGATCGCGCCCGCAACGGTTGATGCGATCATCTCTTGACAACGGTTCTGCCGTGGCTGCCTAATTATTAGTTGAGCAGAGGCGTCCGTTGCACCTGAATTGTTGCAGGCTCCGCTTTGGAGCGCGGCGATTTTCGAGAAAATCACCGATCGGAGCAACATTCGGACGCGGACTGCGTCTATTGTTGGTAGAGCGGTTGAGGTGAGAGCCTCCCGCGGAGAGTTTTTTCACAAGTTGCGTCACTGGCCTCCCGGCACGGGCATTGCAAGATGTTCGTGCCGTCTTTTTTGTCTTTTGCCGGATTTCGCCTTCGAAGGGCTCTGACTTTACACTCTCCTGTATGCGGTCTGCCCTGCTTACCCTCTGCATCGCGCTGCTTACCTTGGGCGCCTCCGCCCAGTGGGCCGTGCCCTCGGATGATGTGCCTGCCTATCATGCGCAGCCGCCGGCTGCAGGGGATGCGTTGCCCGCGGTGCTGACCGCGCAGCAGCTGCAGCAGGCTGGTCTCTCGCTGCCTTGGCAGGTGAAGGTGTATGCGATCGCCGCGCGCGTGCCTCGGGTCCTTTACCAGCTTCCCTGCAATTGCCGGTGTGACCGGGCGCTGGGTCACAGCAGCCTGCTCAGCTGCTTCTCTGGCCCGCATGGTGGAGAGTGCAGCACCTGCGCCCAGGAAGGCGTTTACGCCTATCGGATGAGCAAGCTGGGCAAGACACCGGCACAGATCCGAGCCGGGATTGCGGCGCATGAGTACCAGACAATCGACCTGAACGCGGCGATGTAGCTGGAAGCGA
Organism: Acidobacteriaceae bacterium; assembly: GCA_025462805.1. Next base: position 4,579 of record JAOAPJ010000353.1, on the reverse strand, counting down.
CTAGCGCCTCAGGAGTTCGGGTTCCAGATGTCGACGTGCCACTTCCAGAGGCCGTCCTCCTGCCGCCAGTAGACGACATATTTGACCTCGATCTGGGTCTGCGCCTGCCCTGGGGGTGCGAGCGTGAGTGTCGCCCTACCAATCTCCACGGCGCCGTCGCCGGCGGGCATCACCTCGATGCTGGTCAGAGGCGCAGAGGTGGCGTTCGCGGACTGGATCAGATCGGTCCAGAACTTCTTGATCGCCTCCCTGCCGGAGATCATCTCGGCTCCGGGCGGAAGGATGCGGGCGTCGCGGGTATAGAGCTGGTCGAGAACCGCGAAGTTTCGCTTGCCAAAGACTTCCCGATTAAAGAGATCGTTGGTCGTCGCCATGGCTTGCTGCATTGACTGCGCGGATTGCTGGGCTGCGCTCATAGCACGGCAATGTATACCCGATGGATGTGGATCGTCACTCCTTTGCGCCCAGAGCAATTCAGAAGGCGGGCGATCGCCTGCCAACTGCCAAAGGCCGCCCTTTGTAGGCGAGAATTCGGCAAATGGTGCCACCAAGATACTGGCGTGCTCACGGTCGAACGAGCATGCGCGGGCGTCTATCGCCGTGTACGCCCCGATTCGTCGTGCTGGGCACGACGAAAGCACTTTACGACCACCGCGTCCCGCTACGTGGCGGCGACAAGGGTAACTCCTGCCGTAGAGGCGCTGCTGGCCAAAACAGCAGCCGCGTCCCGCCGGGACTGCCGTGCTGCTGAGCCATCGTGTTTGCGGGGAGCGAAGAGCGCGAGTGACGCCGCCAAGTTATACTAGGAAGAGCCACGATCGTGAGGTCGGGGATCCCTGAGGGTATGGGGGCGTCACGGTTTCGACGGGATCGATTGCAGAACGAGAGGCATGCCGGGGTGTGGACACCCGTAATCGCTCACAAAAACAATGATTGCCAATAACAATCTTGCACTTGCTGCTTAATTAACTAAGTAGCCGTCCTCCGAGGCTTTGTCTGCGGGCCAAGGTCAGGACGTCACACAGCAGGCTGGTTTCGACGATTCGGTCCGTATCGTCGAGACGAGATCATCGGACTAGTGGCGTGCGTATCTTGTCCGTTCTGAGCGCACGTTGCGAAACCTTCGGAACGCGACTACGCATGGAGTCTCTCGGCTGACAGCGATTTCGGACGCGGGTTCGACTCCCGCCGCCTCCACCAAGCCTAAGTACCTTGTATTCAATAGTTTACAAATTTAGCAATTTTGTATGTACGATACGCGTACGATAGCTCCATCATGCTGACGCTGTATCGCCGCCACTTGAAGCGCTGTTCAAAGGCAGATAACCGCTATTGGAAACGCTGTTCTTGCCCGATGTGGGTCGAGGGGACGGTGAGCGGCAGCTACATTCGCCGCAGTCTTCGCACTGCCAGTTGGGAGCGAGCACAGGGACTGGCGCAGCACATCGAATCCGCCGAGGATCCAAAGGCAGCTCCTCAGAGCAAGGAGCAAGCAGTCACCGTCCAACAGGCTGTTGATGAATATCTGGCCGACGCCAAGGCCCGAGACCTCAGCGAAGCCACCCTCTACAAGCTGAACATCATCTTCCAGAAACAGTTCCTGACGTGGACGAAAAGCGAGGGTTACACCCTACTGCGCGAGCTGGATCTTCGCGCCGTCCAAGCATTCCGTTCGACGTGGAAGGATGGCGGATTAGCCAAGAAGAAGAAACAGGAGCGCCTTACGGGTTTCTTCTGGTTCTGTATACGCGCTGGGTGGCTTACCACAAGCCCGACCCTCAATCTCAAGCGGATCATCGTTCAGCAGACTCCGACCGACTATTTTCCGCCTGACGAATTTGGACGGATCCTCGATGCAACGTACATCTATGGTGATCCTCGTGGCGGCGGGATCGACGTAGAGCACATTCGCATTAGGCTCCGAGTCCTAACGTTGTTGATGCGCTGGAGCGGTCTGCGCATCCGTGACGCCGTGACGCTCGAAAAGACGCGGCTCATCGGAGATAACCTGCTGCTCTATCAAGCCAAGACAGGTACGCCGGTTTACGTCCCGCTGCCTCCGGAAGTGGCCGAGGGGTTGCGTTCTGTACCGCCCGGTCCGAAGCCGAATCCTCGCTACTTCTTCTGGAGCGGCAATGGAGAGCCGAAATCCGCCGTGGCGGATTGGCAGCGGTCGTATCGAAGACTGTTTGAGACCGCCGGCTTGGAAAAGCCAGACGGAACCCGGAAGCGCTGCTTTCCGCATATGTTCCGCGATACGTTTGCCGTGGAAATGTTATTGGCCGGCGTGCCCATCGACCAGGTTTCCATCCTGCTTGGGCACAAGAGCGTGAAGATTACTGAGAAGCATTATGCCCCGTGGGTCAAAGCACGTCAGGAACAGCTTGCAGCAAGTGTTCGGAATGCGTGGCAGCTCATCGAACCTGAGAAGAAATCAAAGAGGCCGCTACGATCTCGTCGTTCAACTGGCTCTTTGCCGACGCTGGTGTACTCGAATAAGAACGCTCTCCGGAATGCGTAGGTTACGATAACCACGCTTCCTCAGAGTCTCAGGAGTTCCCCACTCCAAGACACCACCCTCTCCAGCAAACAATCGTCGAACAGATTTTTCGCTCATAGACCAGAGCTCAGCGATTTCCGGTACTGAGTAATGACGTTCCAATGCAACCGAGTGCAAGATTGCCCGCTCAGGTTGCTTCCTTTCGTTTTCTTCCGCCCCCATAAGAACTCCTGCGGCCCTGAGCATCAACACGAACACGTAATCGCAATGAGATGATGTTTGCTCTCTGCGCTTACGTCCAATGAAATTTAGGGAGAACCTTATTCCATGCGGGAATGATGAGGCATTCTCGTTTGCTCTACCCGAGGGAAGGTGGCAGCAACTGCTCTAAAATAGTTGCGCCGGACGTTACGTTTGTAGCGCCTCTTCTGCTTGTTGTCTTGTCCAGAATTCCCTGCTCGGGTACTGGTACCGTTCACGGCGTTGAAGAAGCAAGTGCCCCGCCATTCCAGGCGGAGCTTGACAGTGGACCGGTACAGACGATAAGTGACAGATTCATCGTGATTGGCTTCATTGACGCAAGCCTGATTGTGTTTACAGCATCGTCGGCAGTGGCGCGGGTGTTTGCCTCCTCCCTCCTCGGTTCGGAGCTCGGTGTACTGGTTGCGCGGCTGTACAGTGCTGCCCTCCTCCCGCGGAACTGATCACGCTCGTCGTAGGTGCCTGGCGGCTGTTGCTGTCTTACACGGGCGAACATTATGCCCATCCTGCCCTGCGACCTCTGCCGTGACAGTCAGCGCCCTGAGGTAACCCTGGCACCCCTGACTGCACCCTTATTGAACCCACGACCTCTGCCCTTCTGAACTCTGCCCGCCACCTCTGACTTTTTACCCATCGTTGCACCCGCGACCCGAGTTTCGGCGCGCGCCGCCGCCGTCCTGGCAGCGGGCCGTAGGTCGCGAATCTCGAATACGAGGCGTTTTCCTAAAACCTGTGCGGCGCGAGAGAGCGTCTCGAGCGAAACGGCCGTGTTCTTCGGGTCGAGAAGCCGGTCGAGTTGGGAGCGGCTGGTCTTGAGTTCCGCTGCCATCGCCCGCTTCGTCTTGCTCTGTTGAGTCATGGCCTGCTCGAACTGCCAGGCCAATACCCTCTTGATGGCGGCGCTCTCGACCTCATCCCGCAGGCCTTCCTCCTCCAGAAAAGAATCGAACGTCGATCCACTGTGTCTGTCTGTCGCTAAATTGGCCATGACTACTTCCTTTTCCTGAGTTCGCCCTCGTGCAGCGCCTTGTTTTTCCGAGCCATTTCCAGATCTGCCTGAGGTGTCTTTGGTGCCTTCTTGATGAATCCGTGGAGCAAAACCATTCGACCCTTCGCGTCAATGTAAAACACCACGCGGGCAATCCTATTCTGGCTCAACGTTGACCGGACCTCGTACAGACCGTCACCCAAAGGTCTGCAGACCGGCATCCCGATTGGCCAGCCGAATTCGACTGTTTTGATGTCCACTCCGATCTGTTTCCGGTCCTCCACAGGCTTCAGGGCCCTGAGCCAGTCCCGGACGGGCTCCCCTCCGGCCGCAGTGCGGAAGAAAACTGCCGGAATACGCTTCATCTGTGAATTCGAGGAATCCTTCACCTAGGCTATTGTACCTCATACGGTACACACGCTCGAGACAGCTTGCGGCCTTTGCCTTCTCATCTCAGGCGTGCTCGAAAGATCCACATCGGACACAACCAATCCTCAAAGAGACCTTCCGTAGGCAGGCCTATCCGGCGCCATAGGATGAGAATCGAAAGCCCGCGTATCAGCGGCATGTCACCGTAGTCGCGGCCCGAATGAGCGAGCTTGGCGCCCACTTAGAGAACACTCTTAATCGCGTAGACCTTGGTGGTACCCCATCTTCCGAGCGCCACAGAAACGAACATCCAGATCGGTGAGGCGAAGTGAGGCGCCACAGGTGTGCATGTTCGCCGCGGGCCGGCGGAGATTATCTACCATCATCGTTCATCATGTGCAAGATGAGGGACCAAAATGCGGTCGAAGAGAGTAGTCGACAAGACGAGGGAAGTCGATGGC
>JAOAPJ010000342.1 GCA_025462805.1 Acidobacteriaceae bacterium | reverse complement strand
AAAAACCAAAGATCGCCTTTGCCGACATCATCGATGAAGACAGTTCCGTCGGGGTTCAGTACGGTAATGCGAGCGTTGCCGTAGAGCATGAACGCCCATTCATCAGCGGTGTGCCAGTGCAGTTCGCGAAACGCCCCAGCGTTCAGCCGCATGTTCACGCCGGCTACTTCCCTTGACAGCGGTAATTCGCGTTGCGTCACCTGACGGGTCCATCCTCCGTCCTCGACGCGCTTGTGCGCGAGGTTGAAGGAGTACCAGATGGGGCCGAGATCGCCGTGATCGGTGGAGGGAGGCGCATCTGTGCTGGGGTTTTCGTCACGCACCGGCTTGTTGACCTGAGCGGGGTCGCTTGCCTGGTGCGAGGCCGATGCCTGCGGATCCACCGCGCCTCGTGCGCGTGATGGCAGGCCTGCAAAGGCCGCAGTCGCCAATGCCGTGGAACCGGCTCCGAGAAAGCTCCTCCTCGAAACACTCTGCGACGCACTTTGCCCAGACGTCTCTTCACCCACAGAATTGCTCATTCCCGACGTTCCCCCCATCCTTCTTGTTCGTACATCCCGCTCGCACTCTCACCCCAGGTGTGCTGGCAATGATTCAGTTCCGCAGAAGACGACGTAACTCGCGGAGATTGGAACAGGTCTCGATCGTCCTGACCCTCTCCAATAATCGAGCGAAGCGGTCCGCGCCGAGAACCGGCGCGATCAGATCGCGACTCTTTGCTGTGACCTCATCCCAGGTCATGGGATTCTCCGCGCTGCCGCGAACCGCCTCCACCCGCTCGGTAAGCTTGGTTCCATCCGCGAGCGCAACGGTAATAACAGCAATTCTTCGCGGCAGCAGAGCGTCGAGCGCCGGGTCCGCGACCAGTTGGATCTTCGCGCGCTGCCGCTCGGTCGCTGGGTCCTTCATACGGGATATGTCATGAGCAGCGGCGAAGGACACGGTCCTATCCATCAGCATGATGGCCATCATCTGCTGCAGCGAGACGTCCGGCATCTCCCGGTTGTCGACGACGCGGCCCTCCTGCGTTGCAACATTCACGGTGATACTCTTCACCGCATCTGGCTGGAACGGATGCTGACGCTGCAACGCTTCGAGAGCATCCAGGGGGGCTTGAATCGGCGATCCTACAGACCACTTCTTGATATTGGTGCGCTTCACTTCGAAGCGCTCTCCAAGAGCGTCAATAAGCCCAGAGGGATCAGCATCCGGAGCAAATGCCGCGAAGAAGTTATCTGTGCCCGCGAAGATATCGTCCACGCCAGTCCATCCAGCATGCACGAGGAGCGCAGATGTCACGCCCGTCCGTGCCGGCATGCCGGCGAAGACGAACGCCTTCTCGACGTGGTCCGTATCGCGTTGCCAGGCCGTAATCCCGGAGGCCTGTTGAGCGGTGTAATCCAACACCCATCGCATCTGTTGGGCGTTGAGAGATGCACAACATGCCGCGGCGGCCGCCGATCCGAAGGCACCAGCGACGGCATGGGAACTTCTGTGCGTCTGGGTCTGGTAGCGAATGGCCCCCATCGTCATGGTGACGCGTGGTCCGATGTCATAGCCCAGGGCAATCGCGCGCAGGAAGCGCGAGCCATCGACTGAAAATTCTTCTCCGCAGGCGAGGGCTGCAGGCACCACGGCGCATCCTGGATGAGAGAGGGATGGCGAGTGAGAGTCGTCTGTCTCGTCGGCATGTGCGAGAACGCCATTTGCCAGCGCCGCTTCAATGGGACCGCACTGAATCCCGGACGTGACGATGCTGCAAGGGCCGCCCGCCTGCGAGAACTGCGCGAACGAGAGTGCAGCCTTACCAGGAGCTAGCCGGGAGCCGGAGATCATCGCGGCGAAAGTGTCCAGCAGGTGCTGCTTGGTGAGCTCCGCAATCTCTGCAGGAAGCGGCCGCGATCCGGCGGCGGCCATGTACGTGCTTAGGGTGGAGATCACGCCTTCCCCTGCCTGAGGCAATGCGTCCGCGAAGTGGGAAAGGGAGTCTATGAAGAGGACGGCTCCCATTCCACCGAGAACGCTTCGCCGCGTCAGGCGCTTCCGCGGCATCGTTGCAGCGAACGGTCGCGATGCTCCGCTGTTCGGTTCGCTAACCACGCTTAGCCTCTGCTTGCCGTGCTCCCAGTCGCGCCAACTCCGCTACATCCCGACTACTCTCAAGCTGCCACGCCATCGCGAGAAGCCTTTCGGACTGCTGCTTCGGTAAAATATTCTTCGTCAGCTGCCGATATTTCTCCTCCAGTTCAGCGTTGGTGAGTGGACGCTCAAGGCTGCCGACCGCATGCTCGACATGTCTCTCGAGCGTGCGCCCATCTGTGGTTGTCAGGGTCATGAAGACCTCGTCCGCCCTCACCTGCGGATCGGGACGAACCACGATCGTATGCCGCAGCGCGATCACGACTGGATCGCTGACCGCCGCGTCCGTATACTCTGCCGGCCCGGCGTAACCGCGGACTAGTGCGACGGCCACTGAGTGGTAGATGCTGAACTTGCCCTCGAGTCCGCTGTGCGGCTCCTGCTTACCCGTCAGCTGGAGCGCCAGCGGATTGGCTCTGATGGTGATGGAGCGGACATCTGATGGCTGAACGTGGTACGCGGCACGAAGTTGCAGTGCGGCATCGATTGCTGGGTGAATGACGATACCGCATGCAAACGGCTTGTACGTGTTGTGGGTGATTTCGTAGTGCTCGCCCAGTCCGTCGGTCAACGCAGCGTAGTTATGCTGCGTGGAAGTCGTGTAGATGTAGCCCTCCTTGCCCTCGATCGCTTCTTCCGAGCTGGTGAACCCATTCCGCGCAAGAAGGGCTGCCAGTAATCCATTCTCGGCGGCCCGACCTACGTTCAGACTCTTGCACATGCTGCCGAACATGATCTTCAGCCCGGATGCCTCTGTGGCGGCTATGCCGAGCGCCATCTGCGTTTTTGGCGTATCCAGATCCAGGATCCTCGCACAGGCGGCGGCGGCCCCGAAGGCGCCGCACGTGCCCGTGATATGCCAACCCATCTCGTAGTGCGAGGGATAGATAGCTCGCCCGAGACGGCACTCCACTTCCACACCGAGGATGAAAGCGTGAAGGAAGGCGGCCCCGGTGACCGGATAACTTTGGCACAGAGCAAACAGCGCGGCTGCCACCGGGCCCGCAGGGTGAATGATGGTGCGTAGATCTGTGTCGTCAAAATCGAGCACGTGCGAGCTGATGCCGTTGACCAAGGCGGCCCAGGGCATGTTCGTGGTTTCCGCGCGGCCGAACAGAGTCACCCCACTCGATCCCGACAGCGGAAGCAGCGTCGCGAGCGCGATGCTGACCGGCTCTTCACCGGATCCGCCGATGGCAACTCCAAGCCAATTCACGATCGATCGAAGTGCTTCCTTCCTTGCCTCCGCCGATACCGACTCGGGACTGCAGTGGACCACCCACTCCGCAAGCATCCGAGTCACGGGTGGCGGAGGTGTGTTCCGGGCATTCTCCTGCTCGGCGAAAACGTACGCGGAGGAAGGGCTGCTGCAAATAAGCGCTGTCGCGGGGACCGGTGCGGTCACGCCACTGGCAGCAAGCAGTGCGGATTGCGCGAGAAAGCGTCGGCGCGAGTTATCCGTAAGCGTGCGCGGCGGCGTTGAGTGGTCCTTCATGCTGCGCTCTCGCTCACCGTTCACTGGTTCTTATCCAGCCGTTCCGGCATGTCGAGGAAGGAGCGCAGCACATGCCAGAACTGGCCCCGGTTTGTTCCTAACGCGACGGAGTGTGCCGCTCCGGGAAGCACGATGAACTGCCTGTCCGGGATCGGCAGACTGCGAAAGAAGGCGAGCAGGTCATCCTCGGTTGCAATGCCGTCATACTCACCACGCACGATGAGCACCGGCACCTGCAGCTTGGTCGGATCGACAAGAGGGAGATGGCTGGTCATATCTACGTACGTGCCGGTCGGGACGCTGTCACCCAGGGGCAGTTCAGCGTCGGCCATCGCTTCGGCAACTGCCGGATCAGAGGTTCCCGGCTTGTCGCGCGTGAAGATGCTGCGCACCATGTCACGATCACGCGGGCGCGTGTTGTGCGTGGTGTAAGCTTCGCTGTTCCTGGCGCGCTGCGTTAATGTACTTGACCCTTTGCCGGTCCAGGTGAACGCGGCGAGGGCGAGTCGACGGACCCGCTGTGGCTCTGCCACAGCGAATACTCCCGCGCGAAGGGCTCCCGCCGACTCACCGTATAAGTGAAAACTCTGTTGCCCCGTCTCCCGCGTGACGACTTCGGCAGCGGCCTTCAGGTCCTCTGCGCCATCGGCAACATTGGAATTGCCCGCGCTCTTCGAGGAGCGCCCATAGCCTTCGAAGTCCATCGTCCACACGTCGTAGCCGTACCGTGCGAACACGTCCATCAACGAATACTCCCCGTGCCCGGGCACCTTCAGATCGAAAGTCGGTCGCGATGAAACGGAGGAACCGTGCGCGAGAAACAGGATGGGCCGGGACGAACGGCCAGGAGAAACCGTGCCTGCGCACTTGCGATACAAGTACAGCGAGGTGTCGCCACGCTTTGCCGTGTACTCATATGCGTGGATGGAATCCGAAGCGGCATCACTTGCCGGCGCGCTCCTTTGCGAAAAAGCAGGGGCTGCAGCCAATAGCTGCGAGCCCCCGGCCAGCGCAACAAGGGAGTGCCCCAAAAATCTCCGTCTTGATCCGTGCCGTTCATCCACCATGGCTATCTTTCGAACCTCCTGGAGTGTTCGCTGCAGCACCAAAGCCCCGGATTGCTACGCGAGATTCTTGCGCAGGGTAGCACCGTCGACCTCCTTCTCAGAGGCCGCAATTACCAGCGACGCTACGCCGTTTCCGATCATATTCACCAAGGCGCGGAAGGTGCTGAGAAAGCGGTCGACGCCCAACAGAAGGGCCATGCCGGCTACGGGAATCGTGGGCACGACCATCAGAGTTCCGGCCAACGCGATGAACCCGGCTCCCTGCACGCCGCTCGCGCCCTTCGAAGTGAGCACGGCCACGGCAAAGAGCGTCAGCTGCTGCATCAGCGTCAGGTGTGTATTGGTGGCCTGCGCGACAAACAGAGCAGCCATGGTGATGTACAGGCTGCTTCCATCGGTGTTGAACGTATAGCCTGTCGGAACCACAAGGCCAACCAGACTCTTGGAGCAGCCGATCCCTTCGAGTTTTTCCATCAGCAGCGGCAGTGCAGACTCTGAGGAGCTGGTGGCGAGCACCAGCACAATCTCTTCCTTGATGTAGAGAAGAAACCGCAGAATGCTGAATCCAGAGATCCAGGCGATCACCCCGAGCACCAGGAACACGAATACCGCACATGCGCCATAGAATGTGACGATCAGCTTCAAGAGAGGGCCGAGCGAGATGACGCCGTATTTCCCGACAGTAAAGGCCATCGCGCCGAAGGCGCCGACTGGGGCGAGCTTCATGATCATGTTCACAACGCGGAAGATGGCGGCTGTCGTAGCGTCCAGTAACCGGGTCACGGGCTCTGCCCGCTTGCCGATGCCCGCAATGGCAAATCCAAATAGCAGGGCGATCATCACGACCTGCAGGATGCTGCCGCCCGCAAACGCGCTCACCACGGTGGTGGGGATGATGTTCATGAGGAAGGGAACGGCTCCTGCGGCTTTCGCCTGTCCCGTGTAGTCGGCCACCGCATGGACGTCTAAGGTGGCCGGGTTGATATTCAGCCCCGTGCCCGGGTGAACAAGATTTCCGACGACCAGGCCAAGCAGCAGAGCAACAGTTGACACTACTTCGAAGTAAAGCAGGGCCTTGCCGCCGACCCGCCCCACTTTCTTGATGTCCTGCATGCCGGCGATGCCGGTCACGACGGTGCAGAAGATGATGAGGGTGATGACCATCGTGATCAGGCGGATGAAACCGTCGCCGAGAGGCTTCATCGCGATCGCGATCCCTGGCCAGAAGCGGCCCACGATGACTCCGAGCACGATCGCGACGACCACCTGAACCCAGAGGCTGCCCAGTCGCACGCTGTGACCTTTGGTGCTCATTAGCGTAGTCGTGTTCATGTGTCCCTTCGGCAATCACAGCGGCAAGCCGGTGCTGGCACAGGAGTCATCAAGGGACACGCGCCTGTTGCGCTCACAGGCGCTCGTCTCATCGGGAGAATCGAGATCAGAAGGTCAGCTTTGCGGCGAACTGAATCTGACGTGAGGTGAGGGTGGTCTGATCCAGTAAACCCGCCAGTGGAACCGTATTTCCACTTCCATCGAACAACGTGTTGTTATCGTTGGGAGGAGAGAAGTCCGCGTGGTTGAAGACGTTGTAAGTCTCCATGCGAACCTGGACGTTTGCCTTCTCCGAAAACTTGCGAAGAGGAAATGTCTTGAAGATCGAAAAGTCCAAGTTCACAATTCCTGGACCAATCAACTCATTTCGGCCACCGTTGCCGAGGCGGTTCTGCGGGTTTGGGAAGGCAAAACATTCCAGCTTGATGTAGTTCGCTTGCTTTCCAGGATTCACCAGAGAGCTGCATCCCTTGGTCTTCAGCCGGTCGGGATAATCGAATGGCACGACACTGTTCAGGCCAAGCGGATCACCACCAATGACCGCCGTGAAAGGCTGGCCCGTTGTGACATGAAAGATCCCGCTCAATTGCCAGCCGCTCGTCGTCCCTCCTACGAATCCGTGAACGTTTGCCGGATGAGGCAGGTCCCACACCGAGCTGACGACGAAGTTATGAGTGATATTCGTATCGCACGGTCCACGGTGGTTCCGCGGGTCAATGTAGAGAGTCGCCGCCAGCGAGTTCCGGTACTGATCGGAGGCTGCAGAACCAGAGCTGGTATCGATGCAGCGCGACCAGGTGTATGAGACCTGACCGGAAAGGCTTTGGCCGATTCGTTCGTTCAGTTGCGTTTCCAAGCCGGAGAAGTAGGCGTCTGAACTCCAGTTCGCCCACAGCGTCCGGCCGGCTGACGGATCGACTACGGTGCCACTGCCGATGGGAGTCGGCCAGAAATAGCCCTCGCTTGTGTGTTGCACCGGCAGCACGATGTTGCCGTCATCTGTCTGGTAATACATGTGGATTCCACGCGTCCCGACATAAGCCACCATCACAGTGGTGTTCTTAGCCACTTCGCGCTGGACGTTCAGGTTCCACTGCATCACGTAATTCCGCGGAGGTTTGTACTGCAGCACATACAGCCGATGGTCGCTGGGGTTAGAGGAGATGATCTGATAAGCCTGGGTCGGGAACGAGCCTGCAGGCAGGTTCGCTCCGGTCACGTTCTGCGCAAAGGGGAAGGATGCATCCACGCCGCTTCCCGTCTCGACGATTAAGGGGAGAATGTCGTAGATGCCGAAGCCGGCACGCACAGAGGTCTTGCCATCTGCCCACGGATCCCATGCCATGCCGATGCGCGGTTCGAAATTCTTGTGCGTCGGGTTCGCGAGATATGGATTGCCAAGGAAGGGTGTATTTCCCGAGAGCACACGCAGGTTCGAGAGCTTCCCGTTGATCTCCTCGGGAATCGTAGCGCCCTCATAGCGCAGCGCCAGGTTCAGCGTTAGATTCGGACGGAAGCGGAAATCATCCTCGAAGTAAACGCCATAGATCTTCTGCCGCAGATGTCGAGGCGTGATGGTCCCCGGCTCAGTTGCAAGCAGAGAGAACGGTTGATTGGTGATGAAGTCCGACAGGGTATTGAACTGGTAGTAGCCGCCGGGCGTGTCGGCAGAGAACTGGTTGTCCTGAATGTATTCGAGGCTGCCTCCCATGACCAGACTGTGCCGCCCGACAGTACGGGAGAGGTCGTCATAGCCCTGGAAGGAGTTCCAGCGGAACAGCAATGGATTTGCTGAGGTCAAGCCGCCAGAGAAGGTCGTGATTCCCGGTACCTGTACCTGGCCTGCCGCGTCTCCAGGTACGAATCCGAAGGCGGTGTCGGTAGCGGCTGGCTTAAGCGCCGTGGCCGAATAGGGAGACCCGGCATTGTCCCGGCTGTATCCCACGTGGACAGAGTTGATCGTCGAGGCCGAGAAGATGTGAGACTCGGAGAGGGCAACGAGCTGCCGCCGTGTCTTGCTCAGGATGTTCTTTGTCCTGAACTCGTCGTCCTGGATGCTGGGGTTATTGTCGAACAAATACGTCACGGCGGTGCTGTCCTTCGCGGAGAAGGTATGATCCGCCTTCACAATGAAGTAATCCTCATTCGTCACCTGCGAGCCGGAGAAGGCGTACACACCCAGGTCGCCGTTGACCTGCTGGTTCGGCAGCGGATAGAAGGCGTTGATGAAGGCTGCAATCGCAGGATCCGGCGTGACGTTCCCGGTCGATAGCTGACCTGCGCGGGCGGCTGCACTGGGCACCGTATCCACCACGCTGGTTCCCAGGTCCTGTCGAACCCCTTCGTAATCTCCGAAGATGAAGGTCTTGTTCTTCTGGATCGGCCCACCGAGCGACCCGCCGAACTGATTGCGTGAGAAGCCAGGCTTCGTGCTGTCGAAGTAGTTCCTGGCGTCGAGGGCGCTGTTGCGGACGAACTCATACGCGTTGCCATGGATCTCGTTGGTGCCGGCCCGGGTCACGGCGCTGATGACTCCGCCTGAGGTGCGCCCGTACTGCGCCCCGGGGTTGGTGGTGATCACCGTGAACTCGGCAATTGCATCCACGCCGAGGTTCCCGCCCAGCACACTGCCGGGGCCGGCATTGGAGTAGTCGTTGATATTGATTCCGTCCAGGAGATAGCTATTCTGCTGTGGCCGGCCGCCGGAGATACTCAGCTGGCCGCCGAGGCCTCTCTTCGGACGATCACTCGCTGTAACCGGCGGTTGAGTCTGGATGGTAGTGACGCCGGGGGTGAGGGCCGCGAGATCGGTCCAGGATCTTCCGTTCAGGGGGAGCTGGCGGACCTCCTTGCCTTCTACCACTCCACTCAACGCCGAGCTGGTCAAATCAACGTCCGGTGGCTGGCCGGTCACAATGACCTCTTCCGCCGTGGACCCTGGCTTCAGGTTGGCGTTGAGCACCAGCTCGGCGCCGACGTCGAGCGACACGTTCGTCTGGAGCTCAGAGACAAACCCCTTCGCGCTGAACTTCACCGTGTAGTTGCCGGCGGTCAGGCCTGGCGAGTTGTAGAGGCCGGCGCCGTTGGTCTTGAGGTCGCGCGTGATGCTGGTGGCGACGTTGGTGATGGTGATCTCAGCGCCAGGAATGGCGGCTCCCGAAGAGTCCAGGACGGTGCCGGACACCCGGGCGGAGTTTACCTGTGCCAGGGATGAGGGACAGCACAGCAGACTCCCCAGAAGGGCGAATGCTGCGAGGAGTCCGGTAATGAAGGGGTGATTGTTTCTGAACACGTGTACCTCCCGGCGGTCGGACAATGCCACTTCCAGGTCGAAAAGGCTAGCTCCAAGTGCGGCGTTCGCGACGGCTGGTAATCGAACCTGCACCCCTGCTCTGTTCGCTCGACTTTGGTTCTATGGGGTCGCTATAATCGCGGCCCGTGAACGAACAGTAAGGTGTAGATGGCTGCCCACCGTAGGCACCTGAGGTGGCGGGGTCCTGTAGAAAGCCCAAAAAGATTCTTAAGAAATTCTTGCGTTCGCCATGCCCAATGTAATGAACCACCTATACGGTTTCGGAGCCTTTCAGCTGGATCCCTCACAGCGGCTCCTGTTGTGCGAAGGGAGACCCGTCCAGGTGACTCCCAAGGCATTCGAACTGCTGGTGGCGCTGGTGGAGAGGGGCGGGCGGCTGGTCGAGAAGGAAGAACTGCTCGGGATGGTATGGCCCGGCGTGACCGTGGAGGAGGGAAACCTCACCGTCATGGTGTCGCATCTGAGGAAGGTCTTAGGCGACGACCGAGGACGCCACCAATACATAGAGACAGTGTCGAAACACGGATACCGCTTTGTGGCGCCTGTCGTTGAGCTGGGCGGCCAGAGGATTACTGGGCCGCCGGCTCCGCTCTCGCGAGCGCCCGAAGTGAGTCCTCCCGAAGAACATCGGCCCCCAGGCTCGCTGCATACTCCATCGCCCTTGTGGTCGCGCCCTCAGGTATATCTGGCTGGCGCTGTTGTCGTTCTGGTTATCGCGGTGAGCGCACTCTTTTTCGCGAGCCGTGTTCTCTCGAAAAGTCAGGCACGCGGCGCGGTAGCCACCCCGGGAACCATTCACTCCATTGCCGTCCTGCCCTTCAGGACGATCGGAACGGCCGCTGGGGACGAATATCTCGGCCTCGGCACCACAGACGCTCTGATCACCAAGCTCGGAAACGCCGGCAAGATCATCGTTCGACCCACCAGCGCCATTGAGCAATACAGGAACGGCGCCCTCAGTCCCGAGGCCGCTGGAAAGCAGCAGGGCGTCGACGCTGTGCTCGACGGCCGCATTCAGCGGGAAGAGGGGCGGCTCCGTCTCACAGTGCAGCTTGTGCGGGTTCGCGACGGAGCGGAGCTCTGGGCAGACACATTCGACGAGAAGTACACCGACATCTTTGCCTTGGAGGACGAAGTCTCCGAACGCGTCGTGCGCTCCCTGCGGCTGCGCCTGACGGACGCCGACGTGAAGCGAATCACGAAAAGGCCGACGGAGAACGCCCTCGCCTATGAGGCCTACATCAAGGGCCGCTACTTCTGGAGCAAACGAACCGGCGACGGGTTGTGGAAGGGGCTCGACTACTTTCGCGAAGCGATCCGGCTGGATCCAGCCTTTGCAGGCGCTTACGAAGGCGTTGCAGACTCATACGCAGCCCTCGGACTCTACGCAGTCATGCCGCCTGTGCAGGCCTTTCCTGCTGCCCGTGAGGCGGCAACGAAAGCCTTGCAGATGGATGATGGCCTTGCGGATGCACATGCCACGCTCGGCCTGATCCACTTCTACTATGACTGGGACGGTCCGGCGGCACAGAGCGAGTTCCGGCGCGCGGTTCAAGCCAACCCGAGTTATGCAATGGCGCACTCCTGGAGCGGCGAATCGCTTGCCGCGATGGGGCGCTTCCCGGAAGCAGCGGAAGAGGCTCGGCAGGCGCTCAACGACGACCCGCTTTCTTTGGCTGTAAACACCAATGCTGGCTGGACCTTCTGCCTGGCCGGGCAGCCGGATACGGCGATCGAGACATTGCGCAAAGCGATCGAGATGGATCAAGCCTTTCCGCGCAGCCACTTCCGGCTGGGCATGGTGTACGGCAGCCGAGGCTTGAAGGACCAGGCAATCGCCGAGCTCCAGAAGGCCGTGCGTCTCTCCGGCGGCGATCCATATTACGAAGCTTCCCTGGGCCACGCTTACGCAGTGGCGGGTCGTGCAGCAGAGGCTCACCAGATTCTTGACAACCTGAAACGCCGCTCGGCACACGAATACATTCCCGCCTACGGAATCGCTCTCGTGTACGCAGGGCTGAATGATCGTGTCTCGGCATTGCAATGGCTCGCGAAGGCATCCGTCGATCGTTCCACTTCGATGGCTTTTGCCAAGGTGGATCCCTCTCTCGCTATGTTGCGCAGCGATCCCGAGTTCTTGAAGCTCACGCAGCGGCTTGCCTTCTAGAGTCCAGAAGAGTTCTCTGACCAACCTCCTGAGCAGGCGCGAGAAAAAACCACTCTTCTGAGTTGCTGACGCGAGCCAGCGTCGCGCAGGGCTCTCTGCCGGCCGCCAGACTAGAATGACGATAGAGCCTGCGGAGGCACCCATGTCGACATCTGCCCAGCCGATTCAGCCTGAAGGTGTCGTTGCCGCAGGCGCGGCGCATCGTGGACGCGCGATGCGTACCCTGGAGTTTCTCGACAATCTGCAGGTGGGATCGGCGCCATGGTATGCGTGGTGCGGCGTGGTGGCCATCACGTCAGCAGCAGTGGGCGGCGCATGGGATGTGTCCTGGCATCGCTCGATCGGGCGCGATACGTTCTGGACGCCGGCACATATGGCGATCTATGCATGTGGGGTGATCGCGGCCCTCATGTGCGGGTACATGGTGCTCGCGACCACGTTCGGAAGCTCCGAGAGCAGGAAGGCCGCTTCGGTGCATGTGCTTGGCTTCCGTGCCCCGCTCGGCGCATTCATCGCGGCTTGGGGCGGCATCGCGATGCTGACCTCGGCACCCTTCGACAACTGGTGGCACGCTGCCTATGGGCTTGACGTGAAGATTGTGAGCCCGCCGCATACGCTGCTCATCCTGGGCATGCGCGGTGTGTCGGTGGGGGTGCTCTTCCTGCTGCTCGCGGCGATGAATCGTGCGGCGGACGCGGGCAGAGCGGGGGAGCAGAGCTTCCGGGCGCTGCAACGGCTGCTGCTCTATGCGGGCGGCCTGATCGTCACCGGGCAGATGTTCTTCCTGATGGAGTACACCTGGGACGTGAAGCTGCACAGCGTGTCCGCGTACATCGCGATGGCGATCGCGGTGCCGATTGTGCTGGCGATGTTGTCGCAGGCCTCGCGCTATCGCTGGGCGGCCACTGCGGCGGCTGCGGTGTACACCGTCTTCGGCGTGAGTGAGATCCTGATCCTGCCGTTGTTTCCGGCGCAGCCCAAGCTCGGCCCCGTCTTGTTCCCGGTGACGCACTTAGTGCCGGCGAAGTTCCCGATCCTCATCCTTGTTCCGGCGCTGGCGCTTGATCTGCTGTGGCAGCGGACTCGGGAGTGGAGGCTGTGGCGGGTCGCGATGTTGTCCGGGGTGCTATTCATCGCGATTCTGACGCTGGTCGAGTGGCCCTTTGCCAGCTTCCTGCTCTCGAAGGCGTCAGAGAACCGGTTCTTCGGCACGATCTACTTCGACTACAACTCCGCTCCATATGGCCTGGACCGCTTGCGGCAGTTCTTCCAGCC